>CAZIDT010000243.1:0-3202 GCA_964537855.1 uncultured Nitrosomonas sp. | reverse complement strand
ATTTCCGTAAAAGCACAGGCATTGAATGAACACTATAGATTGTAGCTCTATAGGATGCAATGGGGTGTCATCTTGGTATTTGTGGGGAACCCAAGGTGGCAACAACTTACTCGCTGGCGAAGGCATTGAAGACGGTCAGGAAGGCGCGCGGCTTGAGCCAGGAAGCGTTCTCTGACGTGTCTAGCCGCACCTACATGAGTACCCTGGAGCGCGACCTGAAAAGCCCGACCTTGCACAAGCTGGCCGAACTGTGCGAAGTGATGAAGATCCACCCGCTCACGTTGCTGACCTTGGCGTACTCCGGCGACAGCGAACAGAAAGCCGATCACCTTTTAATGTTAGTTCGACAGGAACTCAAAGAATTGGCTGTGGATGATTCCGGCCAAAGATAGGTTTCTTCAAGGGACTTAAAAACAAACTCCGCACACCATGCCTAAGACTCAACTAAAAAAGCTAACAATCGAGAAATTCCGCGCATTGAACGATGTGGCGGTTGAGTTCGGCGATTACATCACTGTTGTTTGCGGGAAAAATGGCACATCAAAGTCCTCGATACTGGGCATAGCTGCGCAAATTTTTAGCTTTGAAAAAGATTACGTCAAGGATGAGTCCCTTGCATTCCGGCAGATTGCAGGAGGGATGTTCAAGTCTCAATACAGTGACCATTTCAGGATATCCGAAAAGTTTGATGTCCCCGGCTCCATGTCCGTGAACATTGATTTGCTTGATGGATATACAAATCAGGCTGCGACCGCCAAACTTGAGCTGATGAAAAGAGGGAAGTCACCCAGGCCTGTGGTTAGGAATAATAGTACAGCGGCCGGAAGCAGCAACACGAGCAGGAATTTTACTCATCCGGTGATTTTTCTTAGCTTGAAGCGTCTTTACCCTATCGCGGCCAGAGACTACAAGCTAGGCGACTTTGATTATCTAGAGCAACACAAGAAAGATTTCATTGCGCTAACGAACGAACTTCTCAATCGCAACGCATCGCTTGCAACAGGGACTGATGGAACAATCAGTTCTGCGGTGGCGCACGGGGAGAACTACGACCAAGACTCTGTTTCGGCGGGTGAGGACAATGCAGGCCAGATCATATTGGCCTTGATGTCTTTCAGAAAGCTGAAGGAAGATTATGCTGACTATAAAGGCGGTTTGCTTTTAATCGACGAGGCTGATGCTGGGCTATTTCCGACTGCACAAGTAAATCTACTGAAGATGCTTGATCGCGAGTGCAAGAACTTGGATCTTCAAGTTGTCATGACTTCGCATTCGCCAGTTCTGATTGAGTATGCATATGAGCAAAGTCGCCAGTTCAGAAGAAAGTACAAGACCATTTATTTGAGCAACACCTATGGCAATGTCCAGGTGATGCAAGACTGGTCATGGGCGCAGATTAGTGCAGACATCAACACAAAGACCATCGATACATCGTCTGGAGTTTCACTGCCTCGCATCAATATCTATTTCGAAGATAAAGAGGCTGAAGACTTTTTTGCAACTTTGCTGTACAGGCAGCCAATAAAGAAGTTCACAAACCCGATGTCGGAAGTGTCACTCGGATGCTCCAACTATCTTCAGTTGATCCAGAAGAAAATCCCTGAGTTCTCGGAAAGAAGCATCGTCTGTCTGGATGCAGATCAAGGCTCTCAAGTTACAGGGAAGAGCTATAAGACAGTGACTCTCTTGCCCGGGCATCTCCCGCCTGACCAACTTGTATTCGAGCACTTGTACAATCTCCCTGCCGCACATCCATTTTGGAAAAATGACTTGCAGTTCACAAGAGATGTTTTCACCAATGCAGCTCGCGAGGTTTTGAACGAGTTTTCAATCAACGGGGATTCTGTTGAGGTGAAGGAGCGGGTGGCTGCATACACTGGAACCAAGAAGCCGAGAGAGGTTTTTAAGCGTTTTTATAAGAGTGTCGAATTTCAGAAATTGCTCACCTCTGGAGCCAAGCCCTACAATCCTTGGAAGCATTGGGCAGATAACAATCCAGTGCTTATTAACGAATTCTTGGAAAATTTCAAGACGGCTGTTCACGGTGTGATGAGCATAGGGTATGCTGTGGACGTCACCAAGTTGGCCGCCTTGGAAGTTAAGCCAAGAAAGGTATAACGATGTTCTCAAACAGACTGTATAGCCCTCTGCGCTACCCTGGCGGGAAGGCGCCATTTGCTCCATTCATTGCAAAAATAATGGAAACGAATGGTGTCACGGGAGGGCATTACTTGGAGCCATACGCTGGCGGGGCAGGCGTTGCACTTGATCTACTCTTTCATGGGCACGCAAGTCATATCCATATCAACGATGCTGATCCTGCCGTATACGCTTTTTGGGTTGCTGTAACAAAGCATTCAACTGAGCTTCTTGATTTACTCGAATCCACCCCTATTACCATTGAAGAATGGTTTAGATGGCGAACCATTTTGCGCGAAGATTGCGTTGCCAGCCTAGTCGAGAAAGGATTTGCGACTTTATTCATGAATCGGACGAATCGATCTGGAATTCTCAAGGCAGGCGTCATTGGCGGAAAGAGTCAGAACGGGAACTACAAGCTGGATGCTAGATTTAAGAAGGACGTTGTTGCTTCACGCATTCGTGAAATCGCCCGGCGACAGAGTGACATATCGGTGTATCGTGAAGATTCATTGCGCCTTCTGAATCGCTGCTCGGATTTTCTGCCAAAACAATCTCTGATATACCTCGACCCCCCATACTACGTTAAGGGAAAGGGGTTGTATCGAAATTACTACGAGCATGATGACCACGCGGCCATTGCCAAAGTCATTCAACAGAAGAAGTTCAAATGGCCTTGGGTTGTTTCTTATGACAACGCGGAAGAAATTTGTGCCATGTATCGCATGAGCCAATCGTTGAGCTATGGTCTGAACTACACCGCACAAAGACGATATGTTGGTAATGAGGTAATGTTCTTCAGTCAGAACTTGACAGTGCCTGATGAAGCCATTCCTCAAACTAGGGCCGTGAGCTAAAAACGCCCCGCCGCAATGGGCGGGGCGCTGCGGCGGTCACGCCGCTTGGGGCTTGCTGCGCGACCAGATCAGGTCGTGCGTGCCGTCCTCGCCTTCAATCAGGCGGGCATAGACCGGAGCGGGGAACGAAGGATCGGCGAGGGTCACGGACTTGTATTCCCGCCCGGCCTCGCTGATCTTCTTCCACGCCGCGCCGATGTCGTGGC
>CAZIDT010000242.1:0-3218 GCA_964537855.1 uncultured Nitrosomonas sp. | reverse complement strand
CCTAGTCCACGAAAGAAAATACCCAGAGCCGGGCGTACCTCATCCAGTAATACGGTTGCCTGTGGGTAGAGTGGGTAACTCTCTGCCGAGCCGACGATTCGATGCCAGAACCGGCCAGCTTGCTCCTCTAGCTCGGTAAATTCAAGCCAATTCATGATTAACCGAATGTAGCGCGCACCAACGCCAGCAATCCCTGTTTGACATCATCATCATCGCATAGTGGTTCGATCAGCGTAGCCTGCGCAGCTTGGTAAGGATCAAAACCATTTTTTAGCAATGTAGCGCAATAAATCAACAATCGTGTGGAAACGACTTCTTCTAGATCAATGTTCTTCAGCGCACGGATGCGTTGTGCCAAATCGACCAATAAACTGCATTGTTGTTCTCCCAGACCACTCTCGGTAGCAATAATCTGGGTTTCAATACTGGGAGGAGGAAAATCGAAGCTGATCGAGACAAAACGCTGACGTGTACTAGGCTTCAGCGACTTTAGAATATTCTGGTACCCAGGGTTGTAGGATACAACCAGCATAAAGTCATCCGGCGCTGGCAGAAATTCTCCGGTTCGCTCAAGGGGCAAAATACGGCGATCGTCTGTTAAGGGATGCAAAACAACCGTAACATCCTTACGCGCTTCCACAATCTCGTCCAAATAGCAGATTCCACCTTCTCGTACAGCGCGGGTCAACGGACCATCTAACCACTTTGTTTCGCCACCCTGCAGCAGATACCGTCCAGTCAGATCAGCAGCAGTTAGATCATCATGACAGGAAACAGTATAAAGCGGCCGATTAAGGCGAGCCGCCATATGCGCAACAAAACGAGTTTTACCACAACCAGTAGGTCCTTTGAGCAGTAATGGCAAACCTTCATGATAAGCTGCTGTAAACAAAGCGCATTCATTGCCAATTTCATGATAAAAAGGGATTTCCGTAGCAAACTGAGACGATGTTGTCGCTGTCGCTACTGAAAGTGTTCGTTCATCTATCATTAGGCGTTATGGTGCCCATATTTTCCGGTAGCAGATACTTCACGGGCAGGTCCTAGCATCGAGTAAATGAATATCAGCGCGCCAACGATGAAAAAGACTCCAGAACCCAGGCGTAACCAATAAAACAGCTCGAGCTGCGACTGTACCTGCATGTAACCTAGATTCATCACACGCTGCAAATGCGTTTGCAAAACACCTGCAAACAACAGAGCGAAGGTAATACCGATCATGGCAGCATTCATAAGCCAAAAACTCCAAATATTAAGGTTCTGATTGAATGGTTGCGCATTGCGAAGCGCAGGCATGGCATAGGTAAAAAAAGCTAAATTTAGCATGACATAGGCCCCATAAAATGCCAAGTGCCCATGTGCTGCGGTCAACTGCGTGCCGTGTGTATAGAAATTAATCGATGGAAAACTGTGCATCAACCCCAGTAATCCAGCACCGATGAATGCCATGATCGGACAACCCAGGCTCCACAACAAAGCAGCTTTATTGGGGTGATTACGGCCACTCTTTCTAACCAGATAAAACGACCACAGAATCATAGCAAAGAATGGTATGACTTCGAGGAAAGAGAAGACAATACCGATCCATTGCCAGTATTCCGGCGTACCAATCCAATAATAGTGATGCCCAGTCCCTAATAAACCACTAAATAGGGAAAAACCAACAATCACGTACAACCATTTTTCGATGATTTCGCGATCGACCCCCGTCATCTTGATCAATAGAAATGCCAGCATGGCCGACATGATGAGCTCCCAAACACCTTCGACCCATACATGTACTACCCACCACCAGTAAAGCTTATCTACCGAAAGGTTGTCCGGGTTATAGAATGCAAACATGAAGAAAAGTGCTGCGCCCCATAATCCCAGCAGCAAAACGATCGATACCACAGTCTTGCGACCCTGCAGTACTGTCATGGTAATGTTATAGATGAAAATCAGAAATGCAATCACCATCAGGATCTTTACCCACAAGGGCTGTTCCAAGAATTCTCGGCCTTCATGAACGCCTGAGAGATAACCACCGACAGCTGCCAACGCAGCAAAAACGAAAACTGCAAGCTGTAACCACGCTAATCTAGGGCTGTGAATTTCCCGCTCACTCTCTTCTGGTATGAGGAAATAACTAGCACCAAAGTAACCCAGTAACAGCCAAACCAGCAGTGCATTGGTATGGATCATGCGTAAGATATGAAACGGTATACTTTCGGAAAGAAAATTAGGAAATACATAAATCGAACCAGCCAATATGCCAGCTAGTACTTGCACCATGAATAATACCAGTGCGGCAACAAAATACGGAAAAGCCAGTGCTTGAGTTTGATACTTCATAGGTATGTGTCTCCAGTGCTACAAAAAAAACAAACATGTATAAATGATCCAAATACAATCATCCAGAAATGCTAGGCGGCCAACCGAGTGTATTGATACGACTAGTCCATTCCAGAAAATCAATGAGATTATCGAGTTCTTGTTCTGACAAGTTAAACTGTGGCATCTGGCGCCGACCTTCGATTCGGGTGGGTTGTGCACGCATCCACGCTTTAAGACCTGCTCTTGCACCTTCCGGACTCTGCTGCCCGCCATAGCGAATCCAGACATTTCCCAATTCAGGCGCAAAATAAGCACCCTCACCTAGTAGCGAATGACAATTGATGCAAGAATGCCGCTCCCACACATGTTTTCCACGAACTACCGATTCCGTTAATGTCGATTCATCGGTAGCAGTATTGATCACATAAAAGTGACTATGGATTGTCAATGCCGCGAATATCAGCAGAAAAAAAACTGATCCACCATAAAAAATATTTCGTGCAGCTGATTTAGTGAGATGCTCTGTCATATCGGTTTTTTCCTAAGAAAATAGCTAATACCCATCTTAACATAATGGCGATTTAACCATAATAATCATACGGTTATGTTTATTTTTCAGAATGCCAATCGATTATAATCAATTTTTTTGGAGAGTAAAGAAATTCATTGAAGTAACTTGGTTCAATACAATCCTTCCTCAAATATCAAAAACCAACACATACGGTTAGGCAATCAATTGGTTCTTATCAGCATGACTGAGCAATCGACTTTATTAATCAACTCCCCTGCAACAGAACCTAGCAAGAAACGCTCAAGATCTTTTTGATTTGAAGTGCCAACCACTAACAAATCCGATTGCCAATCACTTGCAGATTGAGCAATAGCAGTACTAATTCCATTTA
>CAZIDT010000241.1:0-3218 GCA_964537855.1 uncultured Nitrosomonas sp. | reverse complement strand
CATCAGTGTTGATTCGCCAACATGCCCTAAAATTTGTTAAGCCTCACCCTAATTGGCAACCATGCGGTAAAACAGGGCCTGCTCCTGAAAATCAATTGATAACGGTTTCAGCCGGATCAGTAAAAATTGGAAAAAACAAATCTGACCCAACTTACGGTTGGGATAACGAGTATGGCTCACATCAAGCTGAGGTTGATTCGTTTCAGGCCAGTCGTTATTTGGCCAGTAATCATGAATTTTTGAATTTCGTTGAAGCTGGTGGATACACAACGAATCAGTATTGGGAATCAGAAGGTCTCGGTTGGCTCCAACATACGCAAGCACAATATCCAACTTTCTGGATAAAACAAGACAACAGCTGGTATCTCCGCCTCATGACCGAGATCATACCCATGCCATGGGACTGGCCAGTGGAAGTGAATTATCACGAAGCCAAAGCATTTTGTAACTGGAAATCAGTGCGCGACAAACTACCTGTTCGCTTACCTACAGAAGATGAATGGTATCGCCTATATGATAGTGCGAATTTATCCGATGTCCCTGCGACCCAACTCGCTGCCGGCAACCTACATCTCGATTATTATGCTTCAAGCTGTCCAATTAATGAATTCAAGCACGGAGATTTCTTCGATGTGATTGGGAATGTATGGCAATGGACAGAAACGCCTACCTATCCCTTTACAGGATTTGAAGTTCACCCCCATTACGATGATTTTACAACCCCTACGTTTGATGATCGGCACAATCTCATCAAAGGGGGTGCTTGGATCTCGTGTGGTAATGAATCGCTAAGATCATCGCGTTACGCGTTTCGTCGCCATTTTTTTCAGCATGCTGGGTTCCGTTATGTTGTGACTGAAACACCTGCCCAACTCCAGAGTTCTCATTATGAAACGGACAAATTAATGTCAGAATATGCAGAATTCCACTACGGCGATAGCTATTTTGACGTACCCAATTTTCCTGCAGCACTTGCTAAACTGGCTATCGCTGCGATGGGTAACCGCCCTGCCCACAAAGCCCTTGATCTAGGTTGCGCTTCAGGACGTGCGACGTTTGAGCTAGCAAGGCACTTCGATCATGTAACAGGCGTTGATTTTTCAGCCCGCTTTATCAACCAAGGGGTGCAATTAATCCAACAAGGCCTCCTGCGTTATACCCTCACAGATGAAGGCGATTTGGTTTTTTATAAAGAAAGATCGCTCGCTGGCCTAGGGCTTGAAAGCGTAAAGAACAAAGTTGAATTTTTTCAGGGAGATGCTTGTAATCTCAAATCTATCCTCACCGGATATGATCTGATACTTGCTGCAAATTTGATTGATCGCTTATATGACCCGACCAAATTCCTTGCAAATGTTCATGAGCGCATCAATTTAGGGGGATTACTGCTTATTGCATCGCCTTACACTTGGTTAGAAGAGCATACCAAGAAAGAAGCTTGGATTGGTGGATACAAGCGAGACGGAGAAAGTTTTACCACATTAGATGGGTTAAAAATGATTCTCGGTAACCATTTCAAGTTGATCCAAGGTCCCCAAGCCGTTCCTTTTGTGATTCGCGAAACGAGACGTAAGTTTCAACATACGTTGTCTGAAGTCACTATCTGGGAAAAAATGGCTTGAGTGTCAATTTCGATGAAATCATTCCGAGAACTGGGACAAACTGTACAAAGTTTGACAAACGCTTAGCTGTATTTGGGAATAGCCACGTTACTCCACTGTGGGTGGCAGACATGGATTTTGCTGCCCCGCGCGAAGTGACTGAAGCACTCATCGATAGAGCTAAACACCCTATCTATGGCTATACATTTGCGCCCGATAGTGCATATGAAGCGTTGATCAATTGGGCAAAACAGCGCTTTAATTGGTCAATCAAAAAAGAATGGATCGTTCTCTGCCCGGGTGTGGTTCCATCGCTTAGCGCTGCGATTTTAGCGCTTTCTAAAGCAGATGAATCCACCGTTATCCTACCACCCGTTTACTTTCCGTTCTTCACAGCAGTTACCCAATCAAACCGGCAACTGACGCTCTGCCCGTTACGTTATCAAAACGAACGCTATGAGATCGATTTTGATCGATTGGCATCACTCGATCATAGCACGCGAATCCTGCTGTTCTGCTCGCCTCACAACCCTGTCAGTCGAGTATGGACTCGATCAGATTTAGAACGATTAATGGAAATTGCTCAGAAAAAAAACTGGATCATCATCTCCGATGAAATTCACGCTGATTTGACGTATAAAGAATATCCACATTTTCCGCTCGCATCCTTATCAGGCAATACAGAAAATATCATTACCGCCATAGCCCCGAGTAAAACGTTTAATATTCCAGGACTTAATCTTTCTGCACTGATTATTCCGAATACCAGTTATCGCGAAGCGATTATTCGTTTCTTTGACCAATTGCATATCAATCCAGTCAATCCATTTAGTATCGCGGCCTTTGAAACAGCTTATCAAAAAGGGGCTTATTGGCTCGATGAATTAATTGATTATTTAACGGATACGCGCAATCAGGTCGCTGACTATTTAATCCATCACTTACCCGAGATAAAACTGATTAAGCCCGAAGGAACTTATTTACTATGGCTCGACTGCCGATCGATGAATAAGACGGATTCAGAGCTGAAACGTTTCTTTGTTGATCAAGCTGGCGTAGGTCTTAGCCCGGGAATTTTATTTGGTGAAGAAGGAAGCGGGTTTATGCGGATGAATATTGGTACACCACGAGTTAATGTGATGACTGCACTGGATAAAATTAAAAAAGCCTATGGTTAATCATTTCCCGCTAGGCTTTTCTCAAGCGATTTAAGAATGACGATATCGTCGCGCTTTCCCAAGGTAAAATATCTTCATCTCTGATAATTTCCGGTAATTTTTTCGCTGACATTTCGCACATTGCATCATCGCCAATGAGTAATAATTTCATTTGTGAATCCAATGCACAACGGAGTTCCCATAGTTGACCATCAGCACGCATGGTATTGGTTGTGATAAGGCCTATCGCACCATCGCAGCCATCAACCTGCCCCTGACATTCTGCTTTCCAAGCGCTTTCCCACGATTTCTTTTCGGGCATGAAAACAAAATTAAACTCAGGATGAGTCTGTTTTAATTGCTCGATAAGTTTATCTCTCAGTTCAATATCTTTAAGTGCAAAGCTAATGAAAACACGATTTGTTGATTCCATATTTATCCTCCCTGACTTATTATTTTT
>CAZIDT010000240.1:0-3222 GCA_964537855.1 uncultured Nitrosomonas sp. | reverse complement strand
AGTGGTTACGCCGTATTTTGTTATAGTGCATTCTGAAGTAAACCCTTTACCGGGGTGGGGTATCGGGTTTTCAGAATGCGTGAATAATTATTGCCAACTGTAGTAGGCAGAGAAGCCAACAAAATTAATTAATTGATTGCGATCTTGAGGGAGATGCGTTCCATCGGTATAGGTCCAACTCTGAGCCGGAATGCTGGAGGTCCAAGTCCATTCGTTGGTTTTGAAGTGGTCGAGGATGTAATCTAACCGAATACCATAGTTTCTCTGAATGGCATATTTAGCAAATAATCTAAATCTAGCGAGCTGGAAATTGATGTTCGGAGCCGTATAGGTTTGCGCATTCGTAATAACTAATTGATTAAATTTATCAGTGATATCGCTATACTCAAAATTAGCGCCAACATCGATTTTTTCAGTAGGTCTTCCATTTAAACCTGCACCAAAAGCGGTACTAATATTTTCTAAACCAACTGTCCAACGCTCTTGGAGATGACGAGGCGGAGCCGGAGTAAGCGAGGCCTGATCAAGAAATGTTTCATTTCGCGAAAACCAACCAGTAGCCTGCCAGGCTTCAGAGAAAGTATAAACCGCATCGAGTGAATAATTTCGTGCAGAGCCTTTTTGAACGCCTAAGTCTGAACCAGCGCGATGGCCATAGTTATCCCAAGATTCATCAATCATGACTTGAACAGATAAAGGTTCAATCGGTTCCCAATTGATGGATAATCTGACTTTGTCGCGTTTTCGATCGGCTAGATTGATGGGTGCGATGAAATTAAAGAAAGGATCACCGGTAGCAGTTCGATTTGTCAAGAAATGTGAGCCAAAGCGGTCGCTATGGATGTAGGAAATCGTCCCTGTTACAGTTTCAGCGAGCGTACGTCGTAATTCAGCTCGGTAGGAGATTTCGTCTGTTCGACTGCGATGACCTGTGGTAGCCGGTGTTCCTGTTCGATCCCAGTGCTCATAATCAATACCACCAATAACCCTAAAATTCATCGGTAATGTATAACTTGCTTCAAATTTACTGTTCCAAGTTCTAAAGGAGCGCGGTTGATTAAGTCCTGTCCAACGATTGCCATTAAAATCTAGTTCTAATGCCATCGGATTGTAGAGGAATACCGGTGTTTTATCGTCTCGGTCTTCAAATCGCGCATTTGCAAGTAATGAAAGCTTAGGTATGGGGCGTGCGGATAAGCTACTTTGAACCAGTGCTGTATCAACTTGCCCACCCAAATTACTTCCTATGCCAGGAGCAGAAAACTGGGTAGGGAAGAATGAATCGGTTTGTGTAGCACGCGTATAGGAAGCTTTCAATGTTCCGCGTGTTGTTGGAGTAAAGCTATAACCCCCTGATAAAAAGGCTTGATGAGCCTGATTATCGGGGGGAAGTGCTATTGGAGAAAAGTTACTGGGCGCGTAAATACCGCCAACATCGCTACCCCCACTAATATGGAGAGCAGAATTTTTATTCAGAAAAATTGAACCATGGTAACCACCCGTCACTTGTAAATCTTTACCAGTGTAATCCAATGTTGCTCCAAATTGGCGTGTTGTAAAATTAATTGGTTCGGGTGTAAATTCAAACCCCCCCACAGCAGTAGGGCCCGGTGCTCCTAGTCGATTGCCACGACCAAAAATACGTGAGCCATCTTTTTCTTCGTTACGGAAATGAAGATTTAGCTCAAAATTTCCAGGCAGGAGTTTATTGATACCCACACTGATCGACTCTCTTTCCGTTTTGAGCTGAGTTGGATTACCCGTAGTTGGGGTTGTTGGAACTTCTAGTTGAGAACTTCCAATGCCTTCGACTGCAGTTATGGCAGTAAACGGTTCATAACGCGGAGTTTGATTAAACTCAATAGAATATCCCCAATTTCCTTGTTTACTATGTTCGAGACGTATTTCTCGATTTTGCAAACCAAGATTGCGACCGAATAATTTGAACCAAGTGCCACTCTCATCGCTCCTTCTTAAGAAATCAACATTGAAAATGCCATAGGCGCCTTCATCCCTTAAGCCACTAAATTGGCCAAAACGCGCGTTATCATCTGATAAATATCCAGCACCAAATTGAATCGTGCTCTGAGGTTTGGTCATTTGCTTAATGGTATCGTCGCCATGGGCGGTGAGTGGAATTGCCATGACTAATGCAGCGGCAACAGTGCTTGGGAAAAAAATATTTTCTTTGTTCATGATTATTTTCTCCTTAAGGATTACCGCTGGAAGACTTCTTCATTGCGAATATTCTCAGGGTTGTTGCTACCATGAATTTGCGTGTGGCAATTCATGCATCCCCTGGCGAGCGTGTTTCTACGGTAGTAACCTGTAAGCGTGGCTGGGCTACTTTGATGCGAGTTGGGCTCATGGCACTGTTCGCAGAGAAAAGGCGATCGTACCTTAAGCAAGTTGGGTGCCGTTGTTCCATGAGGATTGTGGCAAATTGCACAGTTTTCCTGGACAGGCGGATGGTTGTAAATAAATGGCCCCCGTTTTTCCATATGGCAGGAGAAACAGGTTTCATTCACGCTATCTCTAACCATTTTGCTTGGTCCTGCTGATCCATGCGGGTTATGACAGTCTGAGCACACTACCTTGCCTTCACGAATAGGGTGCCGTGAAGGTCGATTGATTTGAGCGCGCTGTTCTTTATGGCATACAAAGCATACTTCTGCTTGAGCAATTCGATCACGAACCTTGTCTTGCGCAGTATGAATTTGATGGCACGCTGTGCAGGCAGTATCACGGTTTGCATGGGTGCTGCTTAGCCAGTGCATGCGTTTACCACCTTGGTGGCAATTTAGGCAAATTTGATTTCTGTCTTCGATAGGGTTTTTGGAATTTTTTCCAAAGGTAATGGAAGGCATGGGCATGGTGGTTTCGCCTTCTAAATGATCGTTACTTTCACCATGGCAGCTTTTGCAGGAGCTAGGTGTTCTGCTATCTGCTGTTGTACCGTGTTTGGTTTTACCAATGGCAAGGATTGGATATTCGCTGGTTTCATCGTGACAGTCGGTACATTCTCGATCTTTTCTTAAAACAATACCGCGTTCGGTGTCGTCATCAGCGTCTTCCTTGTTGTTTGTTGCCTCGGAATTGAAGGACATGCAGAATGCGAGTGTTAGCATAAGCATAGGTAGTAATCGTAAAAAACCTTTCCTGATTTGATTTGACATGATGGATAGCCTCTCTAAGTTAGTGATAAATTTTGGTTGGAGCCTT
>CAZIDT010000239.1:0-3223 GCA_964537855.1 uncultured Nitrosomonas sp. | reverse complement strand
TAGTTTTGTATGCAAAGCGTTAGCAAGAATTTTTTATTATCACTTTTTTGGCCAATTTTAGTAATGGTTGGCCTTTATTTTATTGCTTCAATACCGGGTGAGGTCGATAAAGATGCTTCCCGTATTCAAATTTTTTTTACCTGGTTCTCTCCCGCGGTTCATAATGTTTTGCATGTACCAGCTTATGCGTTATTAGCATGGACAATGTATCGTAGCTTATTTTCATTTCTTTCTTTCAGGAATTTATCACTTGTAGTTGTAATACTTGCAAGTGGGTATGGAGCGTTTCTTGAGTGGCATCAACTAGCAGTACCTGGTCGTTATGCAAGCTTTACCGATGTTCTACTAAACTTTACTGGATCTGTCATTGGCGTTTTCTTAAGCTCCAGGTACGCTAACTTGGTTTCAGTCGTTCCACCTATCAATAAGTGAGAGGGAATACATGTATATTCCCTCAATGAAATCGGATCAATCAACTAAGAACGGAAACATCATCCCAGCTAATTTGATCAGGTTGCACACCGACTAATGTGATAGATACAGCTGATCCAAAGTTAACAATGAAATTTTGCCCATCATGATGAACATCAGTGATAAAACTTGCTAGATGTTCTTTTGATGTTAGACCAAGTCCTGTATCAAAGATTAAACTATCTCCACTTTGTGAGCTAAAATCTTCGATTCGGAGATGATCAGCTTCACGAAATATAAAATCATCTGCACCTTGCCCACCGCGACAATGTTCTCCACCGCGGACAGCGATATTGTCATCATTGCTTGTTGGTGTGAAGGAAATTGTTTCAGTAAATTTAGGAACAATACCAGATGGGTTTGTGGATACTTGCCATTGCTCGGATACACGAACAAAAAGACCATCACCATCTGTATCTGAATAGCGGGTAATTTCAGTTCCAAAGGGCTTAATTTCAGTGCGAATAACATCATTGCCACTCACCGTATAACTTTTTCTACCATTATCATCTAAAGATTTAGGTTCGAACACACCATCATCTAATTCAAATACTGCTGTTACTTGGCCATTGTTGATTTCAAATTTGAAAACTTTATGATTTCCTGAGGAATCGTCGTCGCTACCGTTATCGTCTCCTCCACCATTATCATCATTTCCGTCATCATCATTGCCATTTTGGTTTGATTGAGAGGTACGGATATAGAAACCATCACCATCTGAATCGACAAAAACTTCCGTTTCAGGTCCATTTGAAGTTTGTTTAGTATGCGTGATTTGGTTACCATCTATTGTGAATGTATCTCTACCATCAATTGATTCTTGTTCAGTAATACCATTCTCAATTTCAAAGTAAGCTTTAACCGTACCGTTCTCGATCGTAAATTTATACTGCTTGTTACTGCTATTATCATCAAATAAAGCTTCATTAATAGAGTGAGTAGTCATTTTGATTCTCCTAGTTTAAGAGTTATAGAATATAGAAGGATATCGCTTTGAGTATATCTATCCTTTATATAAAGCGCTTAGATCTTATTTTGATTTGTTAAATCGTATGGATAATAGAGTTAGAGAACACTATTCATGAGAATTATTCTAATTTCTATTATTTCTAGATTGAGTTAGGAACGCTTCATTGGTTCAAATTTTACGTGTGAAAAAATCACATGTCAAATGCTAACCCTATTTTATTATCAGCTTGCATCTAAATGAAAAAGTGGTTAATTCAGAAACGTCTTCTGATTAATAGCATTAATAGTATGGGAGAACCAAGCAATGCAGTAAATACTCCGACAGGAAGCTGCTGAGGGGCCCATAATGTTCGAGCCAATGTATCGGCAAATACAAGAAATCCACCACCAAGTAAAACTACACAGGGGATAAGCCAGCGATAATCATTTACTCCAGCCAATCGGATCACATGCGGGGTCAGTAAGCCAACAAAACCGATAGCGCCAGCTTGCAATAATGCAGTAACTGTTGCTATGGATGCAATTAGAAAAATTAGGATTTGCAATGTATTAACTGCAATACCTAAGGATTTAGCCTTAAGTTGACCGATACTGAGTACATTAAGTTCGCTTGCTAGTAGTAGACTGGTAAAGACCAGGATGAATAACGTCACCCAAGTGGTTAATGAAGCTTCAGAACGAGAGAGATCACCCATTATCCAGAATAGCATTCCTTTCATATCATGGGCTGGAGCAATCGATAATAGGAGAGTAGTGATTGCACTACATGTAGCAGACAAAACTACGCCGATTAATAACAGGCGATAAATATCCCAAGTTGGTGAACGAAAATTAAAATAAAAAATTAACGCAATTATCGTGAGTGCACCTGCTAGGGAGGCAAGGTTGATACTGGTTGCAGTCCATCCGAGTATCATTGCGGTTAATGCACCAACGGATGCACCGCCGGAAATACCTAATATATAAGGATCAGCCAGCGGGTTACGTAATAAAACCTGCAATAAAGCACCTGCAATGGCAAGCAAGCTTCCGCAGGCAAAAGCAGTTAGTACACGAGGTAAGCGCAACTCCCAGATAATGATGGAATGCGATTCTTCATTGGGTTTGAGTAAGATCTGAGCAATTTCCAGCCAAGTAATATCGACACTACCCAATAATAAGCCGCCCAATAAGCTGCTGATCGCGAAAAAAAATAATCCGGTAAAGAGTAATAGGGAGTGTTGGTTGGAGTTCACAGTTAATCATCTACTGAATAGGGAACATTTGTAGCGAAATTATTTGTAGGGGAGAAGCTGACCGATAAGCCGGGTTCTGTCATGGACAGTCATTCCTCTAGGCATACAGTTGCCTATATGCTCAAGCAACCTACCCGCAGATTCAGCGAGCAGCGTCATCACCTGCCTATTTGGTCTTGCTCCGGATGGAGGTTACCGCGTTTCACCGTAACTCAATACGCTCGTCTCTGTGGCCCTATTCCTCACTTCACAGTGGCCGGCCGTTAGCCGACATCCCGCTCTTTGGAGCCCGGACTTTCCTCTCCCTGCTAAAGCAGGCAGCGACTGTCTAGTCAGCTTCAGACTCTATTCTATCAATTCTTTCTAATTAGGGGTGTAGAAAACCCATTTAGTTAGAGCAGTGTATTGATTTCTTGTAACACTTCTTCGTCTAACTCACCGGCTTCCGCTTTGAGTCGTAGTCGTGCCATCAGGTAGTTGTAGTAAGCTTGAACGAGATCACGTCGAGCAGAAAAAAATTGCTGCTGCGCATTTAAGACATCGACTTC
>CAZIDT010000238.1:0-3228 GCA_964537855.1 uncultured Nitrosomonas sp. | reverse complement strand
TCAATGGACTTTTCAGTTAGGGTAGTGCAGACTGACAAGCTTTATAATCGCTCGTTTATTTTAGAAATAATTGGAATCAAGATGTCACGTTTATTCCTTACTTTGGGCGCAATCAATGCTTTCATATGTGTTCTATTGGGGGCGATTAGTGCTCATATACTTAAGCAGAAGCTTTCTAGTGAATTGTTCAACACATTTCAAACCGGTTTGCAGTATCACTTTTATCACGCGTTGGGTTTGATTTTTATTGGTATCTTGTTATTTCACTTACCTCAATCAAAGTTTGTGAAACTATCAGGTTGGGTGATGCTAACTGGTATATTGTTTTTTTCTGGTACGCTCTACATAGTTAGTTTTACCGAAGTGCGCACTTTTGGTATGGTCGCACCAATTGGGGGTTTATCGCTAATGAGTTCCTGGTTAATTCTTGCCTATGCTATCTGGTCTGGAAAATGAATTGACTGCAACGGTAGCGATGTAATTTATTAATTCAGGATGGGTGATTTGATTTTTTTTGCTTCGAGTCCACGCGGACTTGAATCAGCGCTTGCAACCGAGTTAGCGCAGATAAGTGCTACATCCATCGAAGTTGTGCAAGGTGGTGTTGTTTTTAAGGGAGATTGGCAAACTTGCTATCGAGCTAATCTAGAAAGTCGTATTGCCAGTCGTATACTCTGGCGTATAGCTCAACAGGATTATCGTAGTGAAGCCGATATTTATCGCATTGCATATCAATTACCTTGGCACACATGGTTTTCCCCTAAATTAACTATTCGTGTAAAGGTCAGTGCGATTAAATGCCCTTTGCGCAGTCTTGATTTTGTTACGCTCAAAATAAAAGATGCGGTTTGTGACAAATTTAGAAAAATAAAAAATACCCGCCCCGATGTTGATACGGCTAGTCCTAATATACGTATTCATGGATTTCTTGATCAGCAGCAATTGACGCTTTATTTGGATACTTCTGGTGAGGCATTATTTAAACGCAATTTAAGAAAATCCTCTGGGGATGCGCCAATTAGAGAAAATCTGGCAGCAGGTGTTCTTGCTTTAGCAGGATGGAAACCAGGTATCCCACTATTTGATCCGATGTGCGGTAGTGGTACTTTTCTAATGGAGGCAGCACAAATAAGTTATTGTATTGCGCCAGGCATTGATCGACATTTTGCTTTTGAACAATTTACACTTTTTGATGCTTCATTATGGAGGCAATTAAAAGAAGCTGCACTAAATCGGCGATTACCATGTGCATCTCAGCTTATTTTTGGCAGTGATTTATCCGGCTACGCATTAACTGATGCACGTGAAAATTTGATTTCCAATCAATTGGCCGAAATAGTTCAGCTTAAGCAAGCCAATGTACTCGAGGTAAACCCGCCCCATCAAACTGGAGGCATTATCGTTATGAATCCTCCTTACGGTGTGCGTATGAGTGAGCAACAGCTACTTGCCGATTTTTATCCTAAATTAGGGGATCGGCTTAAAAAGAAATTTAGCGGTTGGTGTGTTTATATTTTGACTGCAGATCCATCACTACCTAAATTAATTCGATTGAATCCTTCGCGCCGCACCCCTCTATTTAATGGCGCATTAGAATGCCGCTTACTCGAATACCGAATGGTAGCAGGTAGTATGCGCAAAGGAGATTCTCGTTCTTCAGATTCTGTACCAGTTGATTTAGTTACAGCTTCTTCTAATCAATAATTTCCATGAGTTTGCTATGCGTATTACTTTTCTACTAATTTTTCTAGGTTGTGCTGGATTGATTGGTTATGCCATTTATCTACAATTATTTGAAAATTTACTGCCTTGTCCTTTGTGCGTAGCGCAACGAATTGTTTATTGGTCAATTGGAATAACCGCATTACTCGCCTACTATACTCAATTAAGTTCGGCTATCTTAAAAATTTATCGTGGCTTGATTATTGTATTTGCGATGACAGGAGCGGTTATAGCCGGTCGGCATGCATGGCTAATTCGTTTTCCTGACTCATTTGAATGTGGAATTAGCCCTGAAGAAGCTTTCTTGAATGCGTTACCGCTTGCGCAATGGTGGCCTACGATGTTTGAAGCTAATGGTGATTGTGCAGATACAAGTTGGAAATTTTTATTGCTGACGATTCCAGATTGGTCACTAATCACATTTTTATTTATCGTTGTTACTACTTTGTATTCAGCGCTGAAAAGTAAATAGTGTTCAATTTGAATGAGTTGAAGATAAATAAAACTTATGTCACCATTGCTGCGCTAGGTTGTATTGTAAATTTGTTTCGTCTTATTTTCATGTCCTAGAGATTATAAATAATGAAATAAACTTGTAGTAAAAGTTTCATAAGCTCCTTGCGGAGCCAATATGTACACAATCAATCATAATAAAACAATAGAGATTGTTAATTTTTTATTAGAACGCTATTGCTCGTTGGGCTATCCGGTTGATATAAAAGAAACAACCAAAGTTCTAAGTCTTAGCAAGAACGAAACACTTATTTCGGCTGTTTGTATAGATAAAGCAGCTGATGGCAAAATATTTTCCTACACAGCGATGGATAATTATCTAGAAGAATTAATGTGTGGAGAATCTTGTTGTTCAGTTGGTCGATTTGTTGGAAATAGTAAAATGACATTGAAAGATATTATATTTTTCTGGTCCTATATCCATCAATTTATGCTATCGGAAGGCATTACGCGCTTATTAAGTACTGCTACTGAAAAGCATGCTAAGCATTATTCTAACTTACTAAATTGGGAAGTTTACTCAGCACCGATTTATATTCCTGAATTTAGAGTTAAAGCTCATCTTCTGAAGTATGATTTGAAACAATTCTGAGATTTCTTACATATTATTCTTATTGCTTTGCTTCTGTTCGATGAATCGATTCATAAAAAATTCATCAAATTAAATTAATTTCTTAAAATTCACCTAATATTCTTCTTGAGTAATTCTCTATGTTTGTAATTATTGCTTGTATGGAATTTGTAAAATTTGTAAAATCATCCCGTAAGCCATTGAATTATCAATTCATTATGCATAAAGCCACAATGGAATAATGGCTTATAAAAATAGAAATTGCATAAAACTATAGTTATGCAGTATCAATCATCAACTAATTTGACACAAGGAGGTTCAATATGAAAATGATGCACATATTTATTATATTAGCTATTCTGATGTTGATTGGGTGTGGTGGTAGACCCGCTGAACCTGACTATAAAATAATTCAACCTTCT
>CAZIDT010000237.1:0-3233 GCA_964537855.1 uncultured Nitrosomonas sp. | reverse complement strand
AGCTATTGATAGTTTGCGAGAAGGCTACACTATTCGCAATATTGCGCTCTTCACGCTTTTCTCCAAGCTGGAAGAAATTCTTATCCATAGAGAGTCTTAAATCAATGGCAGCAGTCATTCCAACATTCTTAATCGATAGATATAAGAGTTGAGTTCCCATTCTTACATTTACAGATATGATGATATATGGTCGCATAGCAGCATTCTGTTGGTCGCGCATAGTTTTAACCATTGCTTCATTGGCACGGAGAATTTTGAACGTAGCGTATGCATAAAACGCTGTAACAAGCACAAGCGTTAACGTGAACCAATCTGTCTTCGTCATGGACTCAAGTAAAAGCATAGCAACAAGATTTAATTATTTTTTCCCCAGATTGGCATTAGTAACAGCGCAAGTTTTTGTCAATTCATGATTCCATCAATACACTTAGATGTTTAATTCTTAGCACACCTATTTTCTATATCTGCCACGATAGCATCTGCGTAACTTACTTCTGACTTTACTATATTGCTAAAATAGGGGTGACGGTAAAGATCTGTAAAATCACGCATGAGATTACACCAATCTTCCAAGACAACAAATTCGTTAGTCCTGAGATGGTATGAGCTGATGCGTGGCTCAAGGATTGCCAGAACCCAGTGGTTTACGCGCTCAGTCTCTGCAACACTAAAATTCTTTGTATCGTTATGCTTTGCCCGAGTTATCAAATCTGCCAGTTCGTGATCCGATGCAACAGATAAGTGAATTTGGCTCATTAATCCTGCTAGCGATAGTTGATGAGTAATCTGAATTGCTTCACGGTTTTGCTGCAACTCAAATACCACAAGCACTAAGCCCATTACCACGGCAAGATTTGTGACGGCAGTGATCAATCGTTCAAATTTCATAAATGCCACCAGTACCAATGCTTATGCTTATCTAAATATCTCGACTGCTCGTTAAACCGAAAAATGTTCCTATCTTCTGCAACAAGATTTTAATGAATCGCCACAATTTGGGTAGAAACCAAATTGCAAAGCCGATGAAGCCAATAAACAGAATTAAAAATAGGATGGGATGATTCAGTGCGGTCCATAAACCACCCAATACCAAAAAATCCCCACTGATTGATGCAGTCCAATTTGATACGGGTTCGGGAGAAGTATTGAGCATCAGTCGGGTTCCGGCTTTCGTAGCATGCGTCGTGGCAGCAACACTGCCTCCCAAAATTCCCGCTGCGATTTCCAGTGCTGGCGTAACATCACCGACTGTGCCAGCCGCGAGTAAAGCACCGGCTGGGATACGAATAAAGGTATGAATCGAATCCCAAACGCTATCCAATCCGGGCACTTTGTCCATGAAAAATTCAATCGCATACATAATGGCAGCAGCACCGATTACAAACGGATTGCTCAATACCGAAAGCTCAGCTGGCAGCTGTATATTGTTCGTTGCACTCCCAATACCCAGCACTAACAATACTGCGTACAGATTAATACCACTGGCCCATGATGCACCCATCGTTAAGGCTAACGATGTAATCAGGGTTTCATACTCACTCATTGATCCACCTTTGAAGTTAGGTTGTCTTTTTCAATTTTGATCATATCTTCACGATCGGGCACCATATGCGCGCGTTCGAGTGGTAATGTTTTACCTTGGAAAAATCGGGATTCACGCATGTTCCAAAGAATCATGAGCGGAACACCTAATAATAATGCGGCAACACCGATCAAGAATACCGCACCGACTCCTGCAATCGAACCACTCGACCCATAATTGGGATCCATCATATTCCAGGCTTGATAAATCCCCACCGCAATCAAAATGACCGCTGCAATCAAAGGTAGAATGACTTGTGACAAGGCATGGCGCCAATGATTAAAGGCAGTACGGTGGAAATAGAACACACAGGATAGTGCCGCAACGGTGTAATAAGTGCAAATGGCAATACTCACACTATGGATAGAATCTTTGACGATCGATTCGCTGATTGCACTGAGCGTGGTATAGATCACTAACGACATGATCCCAATGGTCCAAGTAGCGACCAACGGTGTTTTAGTTACGCTGCTCACTTTTGCAAATTTGCTGGGAATCGCTCGATAAGTCGCCATCGCTAACGCGACGCGAGCAGCCGGCATGATCGTCGATATGGTCGCTGAAAAGGCCGAAATCGCAATCACCAATGCTGCAACCATTGCTCCCCTTTCACCGATGGTATCCGTTGCCAACACCGTAATGATCGAGTCGATATTCCCTTCAAATGTCAAACTAGAAGTATCTTGAGCATCAACGCCAGCGTAAGCCAATGCAGTAATGGAAAATACCACATAGGTAATAACCGTAATAATCATCGCCGTAGTGCCACTGCGCCCAATTTGCTCTGAGGTTCCAGCGGTTTCTTCTGACATGGCTAATGAGGCATCAAACCCCCAAAAAATGAAGAGCGCGATCAGAAATCCCCCCAGAAACGCTTCGAATGAGGTAATAGCGAATGGATTCAACCATTCGAGTGAGAAGGTATTCGCTGTACTCACCGCGTCACCTTGTAGGACCCGTAACGTTAAAATGGCAGCGAGGACCACCAAGCCACCATATTGCATAGCAGTCAGTATCATCGTCGTTCTTGATGACTCTTTCGCGCCCAATGCCGTCAAATAAGTAGTGCTCAGAATAAACAAGCTGGCAATAACCCAATTTAGCCAAGATGGTCCATTGTTCAAACCAGTTAAAGCGATAATGGCATTGACGGTGATCTGGGTAGCTGCCACACCCGCAAGTATACTAGCCAGTAACAAGGCCCACCCTCCGAACCATCCAAATCGTGGACCGATCGCCTTCGTGCCCCAGGTAAAAATAGTTCCAGCATCCGGCGCTGCGGTTGTGAGATGCTTATAAGATAAGGCCACAAAATACATCGGTATCACGGATAAAATAAACACGATTGGTAATTGATAACCGCTTTCCGCTGCGCCATAGCCTAAAGCGCCCGTAAGCGAATAAGCTGGTGCCGTTGCCGCCAATCCGATCGTGATTGCGCCCCATTTCGAAACCGCCCCTTTTTTCAATCCTTTGGGCTTCAGGTCGTGCATTAACGTTTCTTCGTGCATTTATTCTTCTCAGTCACTTACAGCATAAAATAGTTTGAGGTTTGCGACGGGAAAGTAGCAAACAATTTGAGTCTAGTCAAAAATGCGTTTGACCGATGAATCTTGCCAAATTATCTGCGGATTTAGCATCGTGATTTACT
>CAZIDT010000236.1:0-3258 GCA_964537855.1 uncultured Nitrosomonas sp. | reverse complement strand
ATCACCTAAACAAACGTTTAGTGGTATAGGAGTCTAGCTCCCGCAGTTGTTTAAACACATACCGCTCAATTGTCCGACACGATTAGCACCGATCTTGCATCAGGCGATAACAGATCATCGAGTAAGCGGTCGGCTATTTTCAGGAGAATGGTTTGATATCGGTACGCCCGATCGGTTGCACGAACTCGATCAACAACTTCAAATTCAGTAAGCTTAATCGGCTATCAATTACCCAAAATATTAACCAAACCGACCGGTAATATAGTCTTCGGTTTGTTTATTTTTGGGTTTGATAAAAATCGTATCCGTCAGGTCAAATTCGATTAATTGGCCTAAATACATATAAGCCGTGTAATCTGAAACACGGGCTGCCTGCTGCATGTTATGCGTCACAATTAAAATTGTGACTTTACTTTTTAGATCAGCGATCAACTCTTCGATACTAGCTGTTGCAATCGGATCCAGCGCAGAAGTGGGCTCATCAAATAGTAAGATTTCTGGATTGGTTGCAAGCGCTCTCGCAATACACAGCCTTTGTTGTTGCCCACCCGATAAATTAAAGGCTAATTCATTGAGACGATCTTTGACTTCATCCCACAACGCGGCATTACGAAGTGCCTCTTCGATTTTTTCATCTAGCAAAGCGCGCTGTCGAATACCTCTTATTCTGAGCCCATAAGCCACATTCTCATAAATAGATTTAGGAAATGGATTCGGTTTCTGAAAAACCATGCTGATACGCATTCTGACTTCAATTGGATCGATATTTGCTGCAAGGATATTCTCATTATCGGGATATAAAATGATATTACCCTCATAACGATTTCCTGGATAAAGATCGTGCATCCGATTAAAACACCGGAGAAAAGTGGATTTACCACAACCCGATGGCCCAATCAAAGCAGTTACTTGCTTATCATGCAAAACCATATCGATATTTTTCAATGCATTAAAGTCGCCATAGTAAAAACTCAAATTCTTTACTACCGATTTATGCTGATTCTTCATATGATGAGGATTTGTTACCGATTGAAAATGTTCTTCCGTTACCATTTTATATTTTTGCGCATCTGATAACGTAAATAAATAGCCAATGCATTCATAGTCAGCGTCATAACAACTAAAACTAGCCCCGCAGCAGCCGCGTTGAATTGAAATGCTTCTTCGGGTCTCGATACCCAGTTAAACATTTGAATGGGCATGACCGTAAAAGGTGCGAATAGCCATTCAAATGAAACAAAAGGAAATTTATCGGTTACCGGGGAGTTAGGTAAGAAAGCGATAAAAGTCAAAGCGCCAATGGTAATGATGGGAGCAGACTCACCGATCGCCCTAGCTAACCCGATAATAATACCCGTTAGAATGCTTGGCGCAGAGTACGGTAGTAAATGATCTGCAACCGTTTGCCATTTTGTTGCGCCGAGCGCGTACGACCCTTCACGAATTGCCACAGGTATAGAGCGTATCGCTTCACGAGTTGTCACGATGACAATTGGTAAAATCAGTAATGCTAGCGTTAAACCCGCAGCCAAAATGCTTTGCCCTAAACCTAATTGATAAACAAAAAGCCCAAGTGCTAATAATCCATAAATAATTGAAGGCACACCGGCAAGATTCGTCACGTTAATCTCGATTAATTCAGTTAGGAAGTTTTTAGGCGCATACTCTTCCAAATACACACCAGCAGCAATCCCAAGCGGAACTGCTGAAACAGCAGTCACGAGCATCACTAACGTTGTGCCTACCCAAGCTGATAAAATACCAGCCGATTCAGCTCGCCGTGATGGGTAAGATGTAAAGAATTCCCAAGATAGGCGTGGCAATCCATCAATGAGCATGTTCAGGAATAGCGCTATAAAGGTCATAATCGCAATCATCAATGCGAGTACACCACAAATTAGAAAAATCAAATCCCAACGTTTATGTCGAACAATGATTGATCTTAATTTTCTTAAATCAGTTTGGTTTTCTTCTATCATAACCCCAGATTAAAAAGGCCCAACACGCTCAACAAGGCGCTATCCTTGAATTCATTCGTTAAATTACTAATAAGACTCACGATAATACTTTCTTAATAAATGACCTAGAATATTAAAAATAAGTGTTATAAGTAGCAACGTTAGGCCTGCAGCAAAAATTGTTTGATAACCAATACTCCCATGGGGTAAATCCCCTAGACTTACTTGCACGATATACGCAGTTATCGTTGCAGCTTGGTCCATTGGATTCCAAGTCAAATTTGGTTGCATACCTGCAGCAATCGCAACGACCATCGTTTCGCCAACAGCTCTTGAGATGCCCAATATATAAGCTGCTGCAATACCAGATAAGGCAGCCGGTGTAACGACATTAATAGCTGTTTGGAATCGCGTTGCACCCATCGCATAGGACCCCTCGCGCAAATTCATCGGTACTGCACGCATTGCATCTTCGGCCATGGAGCTGACATAAGGAATAATCATAATCCCCATCACCAAACCAGCAGATAACAGACTAAATCCAGGTAAATTAGGAAAAATCTTTTGCAGCAAAGGCGTTACAAATAGTAATGCAAAATAACCGTAAACTACAGTTGGAATACCACCCAATAATTCAAGAAATGGCTTAGCGATTTCACGCACCCTAAATGATGCGAACTCGGATAGATAGATTGCAATGATAGTGCCAAGTGGTAGCGCAACCATTAGTGCAACGACAGAACTTACCAACGTGCCTGACACGAGCGGAAGTATCCCGTAGTGGGCATCATCAAATAAAGGTGTCCACTGCGTATCGGTTAGAAATTCTTTTAATGATACATGCTGAAAGAAAATGTAAGACTCTTTTACCAGCATGTAAATAATTGCAAACGTGATCAGAACTGAAAAGACTGCCGCAAAAAAAAGCAGTAGTTCAATGATCTTTTCTTTGAGATGTCGCTTATAACTATACTTGAGGTTCCCCTTCGGACAATCCGAATCGACACTGCTATCCTTTGCAAATTTAGAACTCATATTATCGATTTATCGTCAGTAGGAAAGCTGGTTTATATTTTTATTATGTGACCAAGAATAGGCGCTTTTTGTTACAAGCTTGTGAAATAAGCTCCTTCCTCGATAATCTGGTTATTATCAGATTAAGCTGGAACCCATATAGTAGCGAAGATCATTCTTCAATTTTCTTTGAAATTCCAACGAGACCCTGTTATTAAGGGCCTCGTCTTTGATACAAAAACACTCAAGTTAGATTAACCTAACCTTACTCCTCATCATCGTCATC
>CAZIDT010000235.1:0-3260 GCA_964537855.1 uncultured Nitrosomonas sp. | reverse complement strand
TCGTTAAGTGGTGAGCTGCGCCCAATCAAAGGGGCTCTGGCGATGACATATAATACTGGTCGTTCTGGACGAAGGTTTGTATTACCTAAACACAATGCTGCCGAAGCGGCTCTAGTTAATGATGCTACCGTCTACCCGGCTGCATCGTTACTCGAAATTTGTGCTCATCTGTGCAATCAAACCCCGCTGCAATGTTACTCTAGCACGTTAGTGCCCGATAGCGATCTGCTTGATCTTATTCCTACAATCATCGATCTACAAGATGTGAAAGGCCAGGCTCAAGCCAAACGTGCGTTAGAAATTGCAGCAGCTGGCAATCACAGTATTTTGATGGTAGGTCCGCCTGGAACCGGAAAATCGATGCTAGCTGAACGACTTATCACTATCCTGCCCACCATGAACCAGCAAGAAGCGCTGGAAACAGCAGCAGTTCAATCCCTTGCTCAAGGTCATTTTGATATAAACAACTGGAAACACCGTCCATTCCGCGCCCCGCATCATACTGCCTCTGCAGCAGCTATGGTGGGAGGCGGCAGTATGCCACGTCCAGGTGAAATCTCACTTGCCCTGAATGGCGTACTCTTTTTAGATGAATTACCCGAATTTGACCGGAAAGTTCTTGAAGTGCTTCGTGAACCATTAGAATCGGGTCATATCACAATCTCACGTGCTGCTCGGCAAACCAATTTCCCAGCGCGTTTCCTGCTGGTTGCGGCTATGAATCCATGTCCCTGTGGATATTTAGGACACCCTTCTGGAAAATGTCACTGCACCCCGGATCAAATTGCGCGTTATCGTGGAAAAATCTCAGGCCCTTTGCTTGACCGTATTGACATGCAAATCGAAGTGCCTTCTTTACCACAAAATGATTTGATGCAATCGCAATCAATCGGTGAGGAAAGTAGCAAGATTCGCGAGCGCGTTGAAAAAGCCCATCAAGTACAACTCAATCGGCAGGGAAAAACCAATAGTCGCCTAAACGTCAAGGAAATCGATCAGCTCTGCGTAATTGATTCAGCAAGTGAGAATTTATTGAAGCAAGCGATTAATCGCTTAAACTTATCTGCGAGAGCGTATCATCGTATCTTGAAATTAGCACGTACCATTGCCGACTTATCGGGAGATAATAAGATGAGTTCAAAACACATCGCAGAGGCTATTCAGTATCGACGAATAGCGTAGCGCTATTCAACTTTCCTCATTAATTTCACAGGTAACATTATTGGTATGTGGTTGGACCCTGAAATCGCCTATTACGATAAAGCGCGGTCTAGTACAAACCATGATATAGCACGGCGGATGCGCTTTGGTGGGCTATTTTATTTTCTGTGCGGCATCAGCATTGTACTTTTCTCTCCTGATTTGCGTGGGCAACTCAGCATGATTGCCTTCATCGGTTTTTTCTTTATACTCGCGCTGCTCCGTTTGATTATTTTCAAGCTAGCGGGAACTAATACATACTCAGACTCGCTAATCGAGCGCTTTATTTTCACGGTATACGCTTTAACTGCGCTTAGCTGGTCTGGTTTCTTTATCTTCATTCTCACCACAATCAATGAGATAAATGATGGCATGCTTATTACCATCGCGGTAACTATTGGCTTATTATCAGGTGGAATTTCTGCCACAGCTCCACGCATAGCATTGATGATAACATTCGCATGCATAATCTATTTGCCTTGCCTTTTTAGCCTTACAATTTTCTTACCAATTGATACCGGATGGACTGTTCTTTTCGTTGGTTTAGCTTATTTCATTTATTGCGTTCATAGTGGAAAACTACAAAACCATGACTATTGGGTCATTCGCCAGCAGGCATCGCTGCTAGAAGAACAAACTAAGGATTTAGAACAAGCACGTTTACAGGCTGAACAAGCTAATAAAGCAAAATCGGCATTTTTAGCTGCAATGAGTCACGAAATTCGCACACCCATGAATGGTGTGTTAGGGATGGCGGAGCTAATGGCCCAAACCCCACTTAATGCAGCGCAATCACAACAACTTGGGATTATTCGAAGTTCTGGACGCACGTTATTACGTGTCATCGATGATATTCTCGATTTTGCCAAAATCGAAGCCCAAAAGCTTAACATCATCAATCGCGCGTTTAATCCCTCCGAATTAGTTAATGAAATCGATTCACTATTTCGTCCCAAAGCAAATAAAGCAGGACTAGATTTTATTATCAACATGAACAACACATTACCAACATTACTCAATGGTGATCCGGACCGTATTAAGCAAATCTTATTTAACTTACTCAGCAATGCTTTTAAATTTACACCTACAGGTAGCGTGCAGCTTACGGTTCAATGCAGCATCAATGATCATGATTCTGGTATTGTTGAATTACAATTTACCATCATAGATACAGGAATCGGAATTTCGCACGAAGACCAAAAATTGTTATTCCAAGACTTTAAGCAGGTAGGAGAATCAACCCAGCATATTCGAGGTACTGGCCTCGGTCTTGTGATCACCCAAAATTTACTCACTTTAATGGGGGGAACGATCTCATTCATGAGCGAAAGTGGCAAGGGCTCTCAGTTCAAGGTTAGTATTCCCCTGAAACAGGTTGAAGAAGCCAATTCACAATTTGAAGGTAAAACAGTTGAATTAATCAGATCTACAACACAGCAAAGCATAGATCAACGTCTCAAAGTACTATTGGTCGAAGATAATGTCGTGAATCAAATGATCAGTCGAGCAATGCTAGAACACTTAAATTGTGAAATCACACTTGCTAGTGATGGAAAAACAGCGATTGCCGAATACCAAAATCAGCGCCCTGATCTAATATTAATGGACTGTAACATGCCGATTATGGATGGATTCGAGGCTACACGCCATATTCGCAAGTTGGAACATCAAACTAACCAACCCCGAACCCCAATCATCGCAGTTACCGCTCATGCATTCGAACACATCCGGCAAGATTGCCTTGCTGCAGGCATGGATGAGCATCTCAGTAAACCATTTGACCTACATCAGTTAGCAACGCTGCTGAATCATTACCGTGGCAACCCTATTTGACAGTAATCAACAGAAGCTATCTAACTACTCAATAGTAGAGAGTTCTGTTCAAATAACTCGTATAGCTTAATGTTTCCTCATTATCGATTCTAGTTTACTTGCTACACAATAAGACTTGAGAAAAATTGAATTACCAAATTTCTATTTTTATTACGCAATCAATATCACTCGATAATCATTCACATTAGTACGTGTTGGTCCAGTTACAATAAGATCATTCAACCATT
>CAZIDT010000234.1:0-3261 GCA_964537855.1 uncultured Nitrosomonas sp. | reverse complement strand
CAATTACGCGATCAAACTTATGTTGAGTATCGAACGGATGATAGTTAATTGCAGGCTATGTTAACGCTTGCGCTAACGGCAGGTGAACCGGCGGGTATCGGCCCTGATTTGTGCATACAGTGGGCTGAAAAGTATTCGCTATCTTGTCAAGTTGTCGTGATTGCTGATCTGGAGATGATGAAACAGCGCACAAAGCAATTAGGGTCATCTTTGGCTTTGGTGCCTTATTCCGCGCTAGACTGGAAGCCACAGCAAGCGGGATCCCTACGAATCTACCCTATACCAGTACGAAAGCCGGTGAAATCTGGTTTGCTAGATTCTACCAATGCGGAGTATGTGCTAGAAACCCTAACAATAGGGGTTAAAGGTTGTCAGTCTGGGGAGTTTCACGCCATTGTCACAGCTCCGATTCATAAAGGGGTCATCAATGAGGCAGGAATCGCTTTCACAGGGCACACAGAATTTCTTGCCGATTTGACCCAAAGCCAAGTTGTCATGATGCTGGTGGGAGGAGGAATGCGCGTTGCCCTGGCAACAACACATTTACCTCTTAGATCAGTTGCTGATGCCATCACGGCTGGTGGATTGGAACAGCGATTACGGATTATTGAGCATGATCTTAGGGTTCGTTTCCGAATTGAGCATCCTTGTATTGCTGTAGCGGGATTGAACCCACATGCCGGAGAATCGGGTCATCTGGGTCGGGAGGAGATCGAAATTATTATTCCACTTTTGACAAAGTTACGTGTACAAGGCATGAATCTGATAGGCCCCTTACCGGCTGATACCTTATTCAATCCCGTCAAATTGCAGGGTTATGATTGCGTGTTTGCGATGTATCATGATCAAGGTTTACCGGTTCTCAAATATGCAAGTTTCGGTAGCGGCGTGAATGTCACCCTCGGTCTACCGATTATTCGAACCTCTGTCGATCATGGAACAGCACTCGATTTAGCCGGTACGGGTCAAGCGGATTTCGGTAGCCTCCATCAGGCGATTTTGATGGCGCTGGAGTTAGCTGAGAAAGCAGCTACCTCCCAGGTGCATTAAGAGCGTTTACTTTCTCAATCGATAGGTTACCCTCACTGTGCGTCATTATCCTCGTAAACGATTTGGCCAAAATTTTCTAATCGATGATCACCTCATTGCAAGTATTATTCATGTGATCAATCCGGCTAGCGGTGATCGATTCGTGGAAATTGGACCTGGAATGGGGGCTTTGACCCAACCGTTACTAACCCTACTTGAGCACCTGCATGTGGTAGAAATTGATCGTGATATTGTTCAATGGCTTCGGACTAAATATTCAGAACAAAAATTAACCATTTATGCTGTGGATGCCTTGAAGTTTGATTTTTCCCAGCTAGGACCCAAACTGCGCATAATAGGCAATTTACCTTATAACATCTCAACCCCGCTGCTTTTTCATTTGAGCCAGTACTGTTCTGCAACGATCGATATGCACTTTATGCTGCAGCAAGAAGTTGTCGATCGCATGGTTGCAGAACCTTCTACCTCGGAGTATGGCCGATTATCGGTGATGCTACAGAACCAGTTTGAAATGGAAAAGCTGCTCTCTGTTCCGGCTACATCCTTTCACCCTATTCCCAAGGTTGAGTCGGCAATTGTTCGCATGATTCCGCATGCAAATCCTATCGTTCCGATGGCGGATTATTCCGTATTTTCGAAAATCGTTACAGCAGCCTTTTCGCAAAGGCGAAAAACGCTCCGAAATACTTTGAAAAATCACCTGGATATGGCTAGTTTCGCCGCATTACAAATTGATCCAAGTGCGCGCGCAGAGAATTTATCGGTGTTTGATTATGCAGCCATCGTTCGATACTTAAACAGCACCTCTGATTCGCGATAAGGGAGTGTGCCAACACTTTGAGAATCAGATTGCGCTCAAAATAGCTAAAATGGTATATACCTGATCATTCTGATTATACCGAGAGCAATGCTATGTCACGTTCATCAAAACGTAGAATAAAAAAAATAGGTCTTCCTGCTGAAAGCTTGGTTTACACTGGGGATAAAAAAGGGAAAAACCATATTAATTTGACGTTGATTGACTATGATGCAACGCATTATGAGGAGCGTTCACTGCTGCAGGTCGATGCCTGCCTGCCTTATAAACAAAAGCCTACGATTACCTGGATCAATGTCGATGGCGTTCATGATCCTAATTTGATCGAAAAATTAGGAGAAGGATTTGGAATTCATCGTTTAGTGACGGAAGATTTAGTGAGCATTGTGCAGCGTCCTAAATGTGAAGATTACGGTGACTATTTGTTTATCGTTCTAAAAATGTTGACCTATGATGAAGCTTCAAACAAGATTATTCCGGAGCAAATTAGTTTGATCATGGGGCAGAAATTCTTACTTTCCTTTCAGGAAGATATCCAAGGTGATGTGTTTCATATGATTCGCGATCATCTTCGCACAGGAAAAGGAAAAATTCGTCATCGCGAAACCGATTACTTGGCTTATTGCTTATTGGATGCGCTCGTTGATAATTATTTTATTATTCTTGAGAGAATCGGTGATTCTATCGATGCGCTTGAAGAAGCATTAATGCTCCAGCCTGGTCAGGAAGTCATGGAGCAGTTATATCAATTGAAGCGCGAATTGCTATTCCTTCATAAAGCCGTATGGCCATTACGCGAAGTCATTTCCTTTTTGTTGAGACGAGAATCGCCCCTGATACAAGATTCGACCATGCCTTATTTGCGGGATGTCTATGACCATGTGGTGCAAGCCATTGATAGTATTGAGATTAACCGAGATATGCTGACCACCATGCTTGATTTGTATCTTTCCAGTGTGAGCTACCGGACCAATGAAATCATGAAAGTGTTGACGATTATTGCAACGATTTTTATGCCCCTTACTTTCCTAGCCGGGGTGTATGGCATGAATTTCGAACATATGCCGGAATTGAGTTGGAAATATGGTTATTTGCTGATATGGATCATCATGATCGCGTTGGGTGTTGCCATGCTCTATTTCTTTCGCAAGAAGAAATGGATCTAGCGAGTTGATCGAAATTGGCGTATGAACGGTAATCCTATGATAACCAAAAATAACGTCGCAGGTACTGGAATAGCATTGGCAAATAGCGAAGCAAAAACAGCATGCGCATGTGTTGTTGGGTGAAAATCATCCCAAAATACAAAGGCTTCTGGATTTGAGCAATTAACCAGTAAACAGCCATTTTGTACATCAGTAAAACCAAAAAGAGAGGGGTTTAGAATAGCATTG
>CAZIDT010000233.1:0-3264 GCA_964537855.1 uncultured Nitrosomonas sp. | reverse complement strand
GGTAATTTGTTTTAAACGATTGGCCACTTGTTTTAGAAGTTCATCGCCAATATCATGCCCTAATGTATCGTTAATATTTTTGAAGTTATCCAGATCAATAAACATTAGTGCAACTTTTTCTCGCTTGCGTCGAGCCTGAGCCAAAGCGTGGCTCAAACGATCCTGAAATAAAACTCGATTGGGTAGACCTGTCAACACATCATGTGCAGCAAGATATTCTGCTTTTCTTTGCGAATTGCGGATACTACTCACATCTGAAATTACAGCAACGTGATAATCAACCCTGGGATCGCTACTTGCCACTCGATTAATCGTAATCCACTCAAGGGTCGCAGGATCACTTTTATGTTTGACCCAAAGCTCTCCTTGCCAAAATCCTCTTTCCTTGAGACTTCTGGAAATCGAAATGAAAAAGTTTTTAGCTTTTTTCTGCCCCGATTTAAGTAACGTTTCAACTGAAGTGTTGATAATTTCTTTTTGGTCATAGCCAGTTATATGCGTAAAAGCATTATTAATGGTCATGATTCTTCCCTTACTATCCGTGACGATAATTGCAACGGCAGTTTGATCAAAAACACGTGCTGTAATCCGCAACTGTTCCTCTGCATGCTTGCGGGAGGTGATATCTTCTGCTTCAATAATTAAGGCAACTGGATTGCCAAAAGTATCGCAAAGCGCTTGGTGATTTGCCAGTAAATAATAAGCGGTGCTATCCAGGTTTATCTGATACTCATTACCAACAATCTCTTTTGTTCGAACTGCCTGGATATCTGCATTCCAAATTAAACTGGCTAATGCATGGTCAAATAGCATGAAGTCCGTTTTTCCGATGACTTCCTTATCTTGCAGACCAAAAAATTCAATGAAACGACGGTTAGCATAGGTATAAAGTCCGTTCATATCCTTCATCGCAAAAATAATCGTCGTATTTTCCATCAAGGACGTTAACCGGTGCTCTGATTCTTGCAGCGCAGCTTGAGTATGAACTATATCGTGTACATCTATAAAACTAACAACCAGCGATCCAACAATTCCTTCCAAAACCAATCCTGGTGTTACTGTAATTTGAAAATGGCGGTTGTCGAGCTCTGTCATAAAATGACTACGATTCTTGTAGGCTAGTGAATCGTTAAGATGTGCCTCTAAATTTGCTAGAGCATCTGGTAATTTCAAGCGTGAAAAAGGCTGTTTTAATGAAGTGAGATGCAAATTAAATCTACGCTCTGCTGCAACATTGAATCGCGTTAGTACAAAATTTCGATCAAAAACCAATACAGGAAATTCAAGTGAGTCGTAAAGATGTGCATATTCTTCGGAAACTGCAAGCAACTCACTAGACCTGACATTAAGCTCTTCATTCAAGCTCACTAGTTCTTCGTTAGAAGCTTGCAATTCTTCGTTGGCAGCTTCCAACTCCTCATTGGTAGCTTGTAATTCTTCGTTAGATGCTTGCGCTTCTTCATTCAGCGCTTGCATTTCTTCATTTGCAGTTGCCAGCTCCTCAATCAAAGATTGAAGGTGCTCACGTGTTATGGTCAGCTCATTTTCCAGTTGCTGATCAGAATCGAGCAACAACGGTTCAGCTTCATTTTGTACTTCCGCCGCCTCCGGAATAATCAGAAATAAATAGAGCTCGTTTCCTAAATTATCCATAATCGGTTCAATGATCACGTGCAGTAATTGCCCATTGATACGGCGGCGGCGACCTTTCTGGATTAGATGTTTTACTTGGCAACGACGAAAAAGGGTTAATACTTCCCCCCTCAAATCGGGAATGACTACCTCTGTTAGGCCAAAACCCGTTGATCCAGCAGGAAATTGAAGATATCGGTCGACTTCACCTGCGGAATGTAAAATATTACCCTCATCATCGCAAATGGCTGCTGTCAGTTGAAAATGCTCTACTAATCCGGTGAGTAATAGTTCTAACCGACGCTGTTTTCTTTGAACAGAATGGCCAATGGTGCTGGATGGCAAGGTCGAAGGCGTGCTAGTTGCTTCACCTTTTTTCTGAAAAACCCGCTCGCGCCGGTTAATTTGTGAAAACAACGAGTCGCCATACGCCACACTTTCCGATTTTCCTAGGAATAGGTACCCTTTGGGTAATAATCCAAAATGAAAGGCTTGTAATACTTTCCTTTGGAGTGTGGTATCGAAATAAATCAATACGTTTCGGCATGTTATTAGATCTAATCGGAGAAAAGGTGGGTCGCTGACCAAATTATGCCTAGCAAAAATAATTATATCCCTGAGCACTTTCTCCACCTCGTAGTTCTGCCCAACCACCCGGAAATAAGTGTCAAGCTTATCAGGGGGAATCTCAACCATCGAAGCAGCAGGATAAATGCCACGCCGAGCAATATTCATTGCATCATTATCAATATCTGTTGCAAAAATTTGGATACGATATTGTGACAAACGATCGCCTAAAATATCAGCAAATAAGATCGCAACCGAGTAAGCTTCTTCCCCACTTGCACACCCAGCTACCCAAACACGAATTTCGCTTCCAGGGCTTTTATGCTTAACAATTTCTTGAATAGTTTGCTCTAAAACGATGAAAGCTTGCTGATCTCGAAAAAAAGCGGTTACTGAAATCAGCATATCTCTAGCTAGATGTTTCAGCTCCTCTGGATTAACTTCTATCAACTTAAGATAGGCGGATAAATCCAACTGATCGGTAACATATTGCCGACGACGGATACGCCGCATAAGCGTGCTCAGCTTATATCCCGTGAAGTCTAGGCGTAATTGATCGTTAAGATAAGACAGCAATTTTTGAATGGGATCGATATTACGAAGTGCTTGATCTTCAAGATCAGGAATATCGAGTAGCTTGGGGAGAAATTGTGCAATCTCGCTAGGCGGCAGAATATGGTCGGCAACGTTTGCCTCTATGGCTGATCTCGGCATACCATCATATTTTGCTGTCCCAGGATTTTGGACCAATGTAAATCCGCCAGCAGCTTGAATCGCTTGTAATCCAACTACACCATCAGAACCCGTGCCCGAAAGAATAATGCCAATGGCAGCCTCTCCTTCTTCCGCAGCAAGTGAAATAAAAAACTGGTTGATCGATGGCTTGGGAACAATTTCCGGGGGCGATGCTACAAGATGGAATACACCTTCTTGGATTCGAGCATTTGATTTTGCAGGCACAACAAAAATTGTTCCTTGTTTCGGAACATCACCATCCATTAATTCTTTTACTTTGAGCTGGGTTTCACGGCTAAGTATTTCAGCCATCATACTGCGGTAATCAGG
>CAZIDT010000232.1:0-3275 GCA_964537855.1 uncultured Nitrosomonas sp. | reverse complement strand
AAGTGGAATTGAAGACAATTTCAGTTTTTTCTGGATTGAGAATTTTAAAAACTTGATCGGTATAAGATTTTGCATTTTCAGTTACTTCCTCCCTCGTTAGAGGGGGACGCGTCGTGTTCTTGCCACTCGGATCACCAATCATTCCGGTGAAATCCCCGATTAAAAATAAAACATGATGACCCAAATCTTGGAATTGGCGAAGTTTATTGAGCAATACCGTATGCCCTAGATGTAAATCAGGTGCTGTCGGGTCAAAACCAGCTTTGATTCTAAGTGGTTGATTACGGGAGAGTTTCTGAATAACTTCCTCTTCGACCAATAACTCCTGGCAGCCCCGTTTAAAAATTTTTAATTGTTCACTGATTTGATTAGCTGAGGAACACACGATATCTATCTAAGTGGTTAAATTTTAATAAGAAAGTTCTGGTAGACTCATTCAGAACTGGTGAGTTGTGCTAGGGCACAGCCTAATTTTTATGCTAGACTTGGCGCAACTCACAAAAATATAGGAGTGATACGTAGTATGTTTTATACGCCATTACCTAGCAAAACAAGGATTTTAGCGCAAAAAGCACCAGTAATAACACAAAAAGGTTTACGCTGGTTAACTATTCTTTCGAGTATCCCTTTATTCGGTATCGTAACTGCATTTGGAATTGCTCCAACGACATCTTCTTTACAAGATATTCCTGTTCGGCAAATTGTACACTCGCTTCCATTACCCGAGATTGTCGTTGTCAATGAAGATGAGAATCAATATAGTGCAGGTACTTTCTGGCATCAAGAAAATATACGTCGGGGAGATACTATAGCAGCCATCCTTTCCAGGCTTGAAGTAAATAAGCAAGATAAGGCAGATTTTTTACGTGCTGTTAGAGACAATAAAGTTATGCAGCATTTAAGATCAGGAGAAATTATTCATGCTGAGACTTCGACAGAGGGAGAGCTATTAACCTTACGATATTTCAATCTAAATGGTAGGCAGTTGAATATTGGGAAGATTGGTAGCTTTTATGAAATTGATAATGAAACAGCGGAAGCTAATGCAAGAATTACAGTAGGATCAGGTGTCATTGAAAGTACTCTATTTGCGGCAACTGATGCTGCAGGATTACCGAACGGTATTGCAGCGAAGATAGTGGAAATTTTTGCTTCTGATATTGATTTTTATCGTGATTTACAAAAAGGAGACCGATTTACCGTTGTTTATGAGTCTCTTCAAGATTATGGTTCAACAATCCGATCGGGTCGCGTTCTGGCAGTTGAATTTGTCAATAAAGGAAAATCTTATCGCGCAGTTTATTTCCAAGAACCAGGCGGGGAGGGGGACTACTTTACACCAGCTGGTGAGAATCTGAGAAAACCATTTCTTCGGACGCCACTCGAGTTTTCACGCATTAGCTCAGGATTTACAAATGCACGCTTTCATCCGATTCTAAAGCAGTGGCGAGCGCATAAAGGAATCGACTATGCTGCGCCAGCAGGTACTCCTGTAATGGCAACCGCAGATGGTGTCGTTGAGTTTAAAGGCTGGCAGAATGGGTATGGCAACATGATCATTTTAAAGCATCGGGGTGATTATAGTACCGCTTATGGTCATTTATCGTCATTTGGTAAGGGGCTGCAAAAGGAAAAAAGAATTAAGCAAGGGGAGATCATTGGATATGTCGGTTCTACCGGAATGGCCACGGGGCCCCATCTACACTATGAACTTCGGGTAAATGGGATTCAGCGAGATCCATCCCAGGTCATTATGCCTGCTGCGCTATCAATCAGTAAAAGAAATAAAGCTATATTCCAGAAAGAAACCAAGGAATTAATCGCGCGTCTTGATTTACTTCGCAATACAAATTTTGCATCAGCAAAATAGCTTAGAAGATCAGTGTTACCCAATTTTTTCTAGTACTTGAAAAACGAGTCTTTGAGCCAGGAGCTATATGTAGGGGTGATGTCTGGCACAAGCCTTGATGGTATTGATGTCGTATTGGTAGATTTCAGCCTCAACCCGCCGAGGCTTATACAGAGCTATTTCTTACCTTATTGCGCTAATTTAAAGAAAGATTTATTAGCGTTGCACTTGCAAGGTGGAAATGAATTACACCGCGCTGCTTTACTCGCTAACGAATTATCAAATCTATATGCGCAGGCTATAAACAGTCTATTAATCGCAGCAGGGGTCAATTCAGAATCGATCATGGCACTAGGTTGCCATGGACAAACCATAAGACATTGTCCAGATGCTGGTTATAGTATTCAATTGTTTAATCCAGCATTATTGGCAGAATTGACAGGCATTACTGTTATTGCTGACTTTAGAAGTCGCGATATTGCTGCAGGAGGTCAGGGTGCGCCTCTCGTTCCTGCATTCCATCAAGCCTACTTTAGCCATGAAACATCGCATCGCATTATCGTGAATATTGGGGGTATTGCAAATATTACGAGCCTTCCGCCTGACGATATTGTAGTGGGTTTTGATTGTGGGCCAGGCAATATGCTAATGGATGCTTGGTGCTTTGAGCATCAAGGGCACAACTTTGATGTTAATGGTAATTGGGCGAGTAAGGGAGAAACGAATCCAGTATTGTTAGAAGCACTATTATCATTTCCATTCTTTTCTTTACCTCCCCCCAAAAGTACAGGTAGGGATTGCTTTAATCTTGATTGGTTAAGAAAACATTTAAAAGGAATTGAATTTCCTGTTGATGTGCAAGCAACCTTACTTGAATTGACAGTACAAGGCATAGTGCAAAGCATTCAATGCTACTTCCCTGCTTCAACCGAAGTTTATCTATGTGGTGGTGGATCACATAATACTCGACTCGTGAATCGAATAACTGAAGAATTCTTGGGGAAGAAAGTTGCACTTACCGATCAACTAGGTATCGATGTGGATTGGGTAGAGGCTTTCGCCTTTGCCTGGCTTGCTCGTCAAGCAATTCATAAAAGTTCCGGCAATTTACCAGCTGTAACTGGCGCTAAAGGAGAACGCGTCCTAGGTGCTATTTACTATGCTTAAGCTAGCTTAAATAACAGATCTTGTCATACAACTGGATTATTCAAAGGTGTTGAGTTCGGTTGTTTGTTAAGGCTACAAATTAAAAGTTTCAAATCACGCTGTGATAAAAATCACAGTGCATTAATACTTAAATCAATATCCTATAAAATGATTTGAAATTTGGTTTCTTGAGAGGTGATTTTGAGAAATAAAGCACGACAAGAAGCTAGATATAAGGTGTTGTTGATTAATTTTGATAGGAGAGGTTTATTTTTATGTT
>CAZIDT010000231.1:0-3293 GCA_964537855.1 uncultured Nitrosomonas sp. | reverse complement strand
ATGAATTAATATTATTTTTAAATATAAAGAATGATTGATAAAGTGTGCATCCATTAAAAAAGACAAATTATCGACTAAGCAAAACCAAACCATTTATGGCAATAAAAACAGAAAACTCAGTTATTCAGCAAGTTCAGAATGAAATCTTGCGTGCCATTGCAAGCATTCAATATGGCTCGGTTGAAATTGTGATTCACGATGGAAAAATAACTCATATCGAGTGTCGTGAAAAAATTCGCATCAAGTCGAATGGCGCAATTTCAAGTACTAAATAATTCATATTCATCAATCAATAAACCACTGTGTTCACAGCAATCAAATCAATTTTTCGACCAGATAACTGGAGAATGAATAATAACCATCAACTCTATCTCAACCGGAATTACCCGAGAGATAGCTGGGAGAAAATAATGGACATCATAAAAGATGGCTTGTATCAGCTTTATGCTTTATCAGGAAAATTGTTCCTGCTCCTGATAATCGGCATTATTAAATTTAGATTTTTGGTATTTCTGCCATTGATTAATCAATTGTCAGAATTCTACCCCATCATTAGACAGTTTTTAGCTAAACATAGAACATCGATAGCTTTCATAAGCATATTGATGCTTTCCTCACTCTGGTTAAATGAGGTTCAAGCTAACGCTCAAAATACAATTCAATTCGCAGGAAGTGGTACATTTGACAAATGGTCGATTGAGCCGAAAAAACCTTCAAATTCCGCACCTGTAACAACGCCTGAAGGCAGTAAACAACAAGATAAATGGTCAATTAAGCCACCTGAAGCACCTGCTCTGGTTGTAGCCGTTGCTAAGCCGCAAGAAGCAAAACCCAATACCAGCTATCATCGCCGCTCTGATAGCTATGCAACTAATCCAGAATCAGACCCTCCTCGCTATGTTAAACGTTTAAGTGATATCGGCGTCGAGGCATTTAAAGATATTACTTGGCTAGAAGTCGGATTAGAGCATCGGACTCGTTATGAGTGGCGTAATAACGACATTCGCCGCATTGAAGGTGGGGAAGATAATCCCATTTTCCTGCGTAATCGAGCTTGGATTGGTATTAAGGATATATTAGATCCCTTCCGCTTTGCAGTGGAATTCCAGGACTCACGCGTTTATAACAATAAACATGCGATTACCGATCAAGAGCGAAATGAGTATGACTTGATTAACGCCTATGGTGAACTGCATTTTAAAAAGGGCTTAGGCGCGGATGATCGCGGTCAAGATCGCCCGATTCGCTTCCGAGTTGGACGTTTTGCTTATGAAACGACTGACCGTCGCTTTATCGCCCGCAATGAATGGCGTAATACCACGAATTCATTTGAAGGATTTCGCTTAACCCTTGGGCGTGAGGCCAATGATTGGGAACTCGATCTGTTCGGAATGATGCCTGTTCGACGATTACAAACTAAATTTGATAAAGCTAATGAAAATTTATGGTTTGCCGGTGCGATTGGTACATGGCGCAAATGGTCAGATTACGTCACGCTACAACCTTACTACAAAGTACAAATCCAGGAAGCTGACCCTAATGGTTTTACTGCAACCAATCGGTTGGACCGCGAAATCCATATGCCTGGTTTCCGTGCTTATGGCAGACTTGGCATCCCTGGACAAACCTATATCTTAGATTTTGATGCGAGTTACAACCAACAACTTGGTTTCAGTGGCCCATTAAAACAGGATGCGCATGGCTATACCATTGAAATTGGCCGTACCTTTGATCATCCCTGGAAACCCCGTATCAGCACCTTCTACGGCTATGCGAGCGGTGATCGTAACCCTAATGATGGTGAAGACAATCGCTTTGATCGGTTCTTTGGTTTTGCACGCCCTTGGTCTGCTGATCACTATGTAATTTACGAAAATCTGAAAGCGCCCAAAATCCGCTTCGAGTTCCAACCTCTCCCAATGCTCGGATTTGAAATGGGGTATGGCGGTTATTGGTTAGCAAGTAGCACCGATCGTATGTTTGATATTCTCGATGGCAATATTAGCAATACGGTTAGAGATCCTGGTTTTAATCGGGATCGCACCGGAAAAAGTGGCGATTTTGGCGGCCACGCCTTTGAAGGCCGCATTCGTTTCCAACCTACACCGAGAATTCAAACCATATTAGGTTATACCCATTTTACTGCAGGCGAATTCGTAAAAAATCGAATTGCAGCTAGCCCATCTTGCGCAGATGGTCATGCACATCCCTGCGTCGATCGTCGCTCTGGTAATACTGACTTCTTATATTTTGAAGTGCTCATTAGCTTACTTTGATTTACAACCATTTTATCCATTCTAATCACAAGGAATCTCTATGAAATTACAAACCTGGCTAACTGCTCTAATCATTGCAATCAGTTTATCGATCATCGGACCTGCTCGAGCCGATAAAACTTTGCTCAATGTTTCTTATGACCCAACACGAGAGTTTTTCCAAGAATTAAACACAGCATTTATCAAGCATTGGCAAGCAAAAGGTGGCGAAAAAGTAACAATTCAACAATCACATGGTGGATCCGGCAAACAAGCACGTTCGGTAATTGATGGTCTAGCGGCTGACGTAGTAACGCTTGCCTTAGCGGGTGATATCGATGCCATTGCTGAACATGGCAAATTATTACCAGAAAATTGGCAAACCCGCTTGCCACAAAATAGCTCCCCCTACACATCTGCGATTGTTTTCTTGGTACGCAAGGGTAACCCGAAAGGAATTACGGATTGGCATGATCTGGCCAATGGTGGTGTTGCAGTCATCACGCCCAATCCCAAAACATCTGGTGGAGCACGTTGGAATTATTTAGCTGCATGGGAATTTGGTAAATACTACTTTGGCGAAACTAAAGTAAAAGAATTTGTCTCGGATATATATAAGAATGTTCCTGTCCTTGATTCAGGCGCACGTGGATCAACCACAACGTTTGTAGAGCGAGGTATTGGAGATGTATTGGTCACTTGGGAAAATGAAGCGTATCTCGCACTCAAAGAATATGGGAATGATAAATTTGAAATCATCCTCCCTTCCTTAAGTGTTCTAGCTGAGCCCTCTGTTGCCCTCATTGATAAAAATGTAGACAAAAAAGGTAATCGCCAAGTAGCCGAAGCCTATCTTGATTACCTCTACTCCGAAGAAGGTCAGCATCTCGCAGCAAAACATTATTTTCGCCCATCGGATGAGAAAATAGCTGCGCAGTACGAACAGCAGTTTCCCAAAATCAAACTTTTCAAAATTGATGAGGCGTTTGGAGGATGGAAAAATGCTCAGAAAGTACATTTCGATGATGGCGGCACTTT
>CAZIDT010000230.1:0-3302 GCA_964537855.1 uncultured Nitrosomonas sp. | reverse complement strand
TCTCGGCATGCCTCAGAGATAGTTCTCGACATACTTTCTTGAGTTTCATTCACGTATGTCGGAACAGCCGCATGTGTATAATTTATCGAAAAGAAAGTAATGAAAAGAGTCGATAAAATACCCTGATTTTTTCTACATATTGTTAATTTCATAGCCTAATTCCTATCATTTTTAATTATTAAATTTGTTTGGATAGAAGAAAAATTCACCTGCACCATGTCCCGCATGCCGAATAGGTGCATATTCAGGAATTTGTTTAAAATCATATTCCTTAGCTGCATCCGCTACTAAAGCAGAAACGTTAAGATAAATAGCATAAGACTCAATAATGCTATTATTTTTAGAAAGCGTATCAATAAAAGCTTTGGCAAAAACAGAATGCTTTCCACCCCCAATATCCAATACCGGTTCCAATCCACCGGAAGAAAGAGCTAGTCGTGATCTGGCATTAAGTAGTGATTTGATCCAGTTAACACGCTTCTCTGATGTCATGCCAGTTTCTAACCTAGCAACAGAGCTACGAGTTAACGAGCCTGAATAACATGAGTCAGCAACAACTAGCGCATGTTTTGCTTCCATAATTTTAAGTTGATCAGTTATATTCTGAACGGATATCCAATTTGCAAAATTATCAGGTTCAGCATCCACTGGTAACCAATGTCCTCTATCGTTAATCTCATCAAGTATTCCGTGCCCTGCATAATATATTAGAAAATTATCTTTATCAGTAAGTATCTTGCGATAATCATTTAATGCTTTTAGGATCTCATAACGATTTGCATTAACTAATATATTAGTTTCAAATCCATACTTGACTTTTAATATCTCCGCAACAGATTGAACATCATTTACAGCTGTCGTAAGCTTAGGCAGCTTAGCATAATGATTATTTCCAATTAATAGCGCATAGTATTTTCCAAATAATGGTCGAGGCAAAATACTTCGCAAATCATCTTCTTGATTTAAGGGAGCTTCAGACTTTGAGGTTAAGTTGGCCGATTGAATATCCATTGGGAGTGAATCAATAGTAACTTTCATTTCTGCACGTTTGCTATTACGATCCACTGCTACGATTTCAATCGGAATTGGCTGTGACACAACTGGTATATTCAGTTTAAAAAAACCACCTTGATCTACAGGCTCCTCCTTATCATTTACTATTAAAGAAATTAATCCCGCAGGTGCAATTACCTTACCAACAAGAGTCCGCTTATCAGCGCCTGATCGAGTCCTAATAGTTAAAGAGCCTCGTTGTGCTATCAGCGGGGGTTCAATAATCTCAATAGTTGGGCCGGCTAATTTCTCTCGATTTGTTGAATATATCTGCTCGCTTTTATCGGATACATGTTGTGAAATAAGCTCTTGCAATTTTTCAATTTGCATATTCTTTTGATCAAGCAAATTCTGTTTTTCTTGCTCCTGCTTAATTAGCGTATTCCGATCCTTGTTCAGTTGCTCTAGTTCCCGCTGTTGCGATTGAAATGCAAGCTCAAGATCCTTCAATGTAGTACTTAATTTGATTAATTCATTATTGTCCTGCTCTGTTGCAGTAATATTCTTTTTCACCCTAACTTCTTGTTGTAGCGTAGTTAATTTATCTTCCAAATTTTTTAAGCTTTTGTCTTTTTCGCTAGCTAATTGGTGTAAAAGAGACAATTCTGTTAGTGCGTGCCCTAACTCAGACTGTAAGCGAGAAGATTCTGTTTTATTACTCTCAAGTTCTTGCTTTAAGGTTTTTGATTCATGAGTGATCTTATCATTAGCTTTTTCAAGGCTAATCAATGCTTTTCTTTGTTCATCTGCTTTCTTTTCTAGCTCAGCTATAGTTTTTTGATTTAAGGTAAGCGCTAGTTCTTTTTCTTTTAATGTACTCTCTAATTTACTAATTTCATCAAGAATTGCTTGTTTATGCGGCGCTTCCTTTTCAACTTGTTGTAACTTTTTCCTTAATTGATTACGCACGTCATCAATATCTTGGTATTTCTGATTTAAATCTTCTTTCTGAAATTTTAATTGTTCGCGAGTATTGTCAAGTTGTTGTTGAATTTCTGATAATTTATTTTTAAGGGCGGCAGCTTCTTGCTTGAAGTGTATTGATTCAGATAAAGATTGTGATAATTGATGACGAAGCTCGGTAACGTCTTGATTTGAAATTTCAACACTCGAGGAAAAAATGAGCTCATCTTTATCAAGTCCAGAAGCTTTCCGATACCAATTCAAAGCGCTAATGAGATTTTGTTCAACGCCTAAGCCTTTCTCATAAAGATACCCAAGGTTAATTTGGGCTTGAGAATTTCCCTGCTCTGCAGCTTTACGATACCATGTTGCAGCCTTAGTAAAATCAGGAGCAATCCCTAGACCCTTCTCGTAAATTTCACCAACATTAATTTGTGCTTCAGCATCGCCCTCTAATGCTTTCGGGAGCCAAACTGCCAAAGCGGTTTCGTAGCTTGCACGATCAAAGGCAATGTATTCCCCCCCACGAATTTCACAATCTTGAGCTGAAGTTCGTATTGGACGCCTGGCTGATAGATAAGCCATACTAGCACCCAGTTGCCGCATCTGTCCGGGTAACAAACAATCTACAACCTGTAATTTATCAATTTTTCTTTTATCGTAGTCTCCTTCTAAAATTTGAGAAGTTTTAGTTGCAATACAACTTGATAAAATAATGATAGTAAAGAAAATAAAAAGAACATTTTTATATGAATAGATACAGCTAAAAGTAACTCGATTTAAGATATTTTGAATCAATGAATTTTCCATTATATAAATCCCCTCCTGCTTTTAGTAGAATTCAGAGAAAGCAGTATTTACTTATCTTTTTTATTTTTCTATACCTTACTGGATGTGCTTCACCTTCTGAGTTACTTGATCGGCAAGCTAGTTTCCACGGTTTTACAAAAAAGAAATTAATTGGGAAACAATTTACACTGATTTCATATGCTAATAAACCATTTTGCAATGATAAGAAAATACATATCTATATTCATGATGATGGTACGCCTTGGTCCTCGCGAAATACTATCGCACTTGATCCAAATTCAAGTTATTCGCTATTACTTGATTTAATGGCGCTTGATAATACAGCATCTCAATATATAGGCAGACCTTGCTACCTTGGACAACACACTAGTAAAAATTGCCATCCTAATTACTGGACATTTTGGCGTTACTCACCTGATGTTGTTGATAGCATGAGCTATGCCTTACTCCAACAACTCGCTGAATTCCCTGACTGTGAGGCCACGCTAATTGGATATAGTGGGGGAGGTACATTAGCCATGTTATTAACACCCCAG
>CAZIDT010000229.1:0-3317 GCA_964537855.1 uncultured Nitrosomonas sp. | reverse complement strand
CATCAGGATGCCTTGGCACAACTGCATGAAAACCGGCCACTTTCAGAAAAATTAAACTTTCTGCACCAATTGATCCGAGAAGACTTTCCATTTATTGATCGCCTAGCTATCGCTTTGCTTGACGAAAAAACAAGAACCCTAAAGACCTACACCCATAGCACTGATGATGGCAATAGCCCAATTACTGCTTATGAAGCGCCACTCGATGCTGCCCCGTCTCTTCTAGAAATTATTAAGCGCCGCCGCCCAAGATTGGTACAAGATTTGGCCATATTTGATAAAGGCACTCACAAGCACACTCAATTGATTGCAGCAAAAGGTTATAAGGCCAGCTATACCATGCCACTGTATCAAAGTGGGGTCTTCGTGGGATTCTTATTTTTTAACTCTTTCGAATCTCACCCCTTTGTGCCCAAGATTCTGCGTCAGATTGACATTTATGGTCATCTGATTGCGCTAATGGTGATCAGCGAATTAACGGCGATTCGTACCTTACTTTCAGCGGTTAAGGCAGCGCGCAGCATGACTCACTATCGGGATGTGGAAACAGGACACCATATTGATCGTACAGCACATTATGCGCGCCTAATCGCAAAAGAACTGGCGCAGCGCTATCAATTGCGCGATGAGCAGATTGAACACATTTTTTTATTCTCTCCGTTACACGATATCGGGAAAATTGGAATTCCAGACAGTATCTTACGTAAACCTGGCAAGCTGGATGACCAAGAGTTTGCGGTGATGAAAACTCACCCTGGGAAAGGACGAGAAATCATCGATAGCATCCTAAAAGATTTCAGTCTCAATGCATTTGGGCATGTTGAAATTTTGCGAAATATTGCGGAATACCATCATGAAGCGATTGATGGGAGTGGCTACCCTAACCAACTTAAAGGGGAGGAAATTCCGATTGAAGCAAGAATCAGCGCAGTGGCCGATGTATTTGATGCGCTAACCTCTAGTCGAACTTATAAAGCTGCTTGGTCCAATGAAGAAGCCTTTGCAATGCTACAACGCCTGTCCGAAAGCAAACTCGATAAGGACTGTGTTGAAGCACTTATTAGGAATAAAGATAAAGTCTTAGAAATACAGCATCACTTTCATGATGCAGAAGATCAGTAGCTTGCTTCGATTAATTCTCACCTCGGTATCACTAATCTATACAAACTCGATTCAATCATGAACACGCTTAATCCAACCCATACTGTCGATGCGATTCAAACTAAAATCATCAGCTTGATCGCTAGCGAATTAGCCGTAAAAACTCACCAAGTTTCTGCAGCGATTAAACTACTTGATGAAGGCGCAACGGTTCCTTTTATTGCACGCTATCGTAAAGAAGTAACCGACAACCTTGATGACACTCAGTTACGTAACCTTGAAGATCGTCTACTCTATTTACGTGAATTAGAAGATCGCCGCCAAGTCATTTTATCTTCGATCGAGCAACAAGGAAAACTCACTGCTGAACTCCGCGCAACAATCGAACAAGCGACTACAAAGCAGTCGCTGGAAGACATTTATTTACCTTATAAACCTAAGCGCAAGACGCGCGCGCAGATTGCACGTTTAGCTGGCTTAGAGCCTTTAGCTGAAGCGTTATTAACGAACCCCTTACTCACGCCTGAATTAGAAGCTGAGAAGTATATTCGAATCGAACCCGCTACAGAACAAAGCGAAGCAATCAATGTTCCAACAGCTAAGGCTGCGTTAGAAGGCGCACGTGATATCTTAGTCGAGCGATTTTCTGAAACAGCTGAATTACTCGCCGCCTTGCGAGCTAAACTATGGCAAGAAGGAATTGTTTCAACAAGTGTAATTCCTGGTAAGGAACAAGCCGAAGAAGAAAAATTTCGTGATTATTACACTTACTCCGAACCGATTCGCACTATCCCATCTCATCGCGCTTTAGCCCTGTTTCGTGGTCAAGCGCTGGATATTCTTCGAGTCGATTTAAAATTAGGTGAAACGCTTGAAGCGTTGGATTTTCATCCCTGTGCAGCACTCATCGCTCAACAATTCCATATCGAAAATAAAAATCGCCCTGCGGATAAATGGTTATTGGAGGTGTGTCAGTGGACTTGGCGGATCAAATTACATACCCAAATCTGTGTCGAGTTATTCATGCAATTAAAGGAAGCTGCAGAAACGGAAGCAATCAAAATATTTAGCAAAAATTTACAGGAATTGCTCTTATCAGCACCTGCAGGCGCAAAGGTTGTGTTAGGGCTTGACCCAGGTTTTAGAACTGGTTGTAAAATCGCAATTGTTGATAAAACAGGGAAATTAGTTGAAACGGCTACGATTTATCCTCATCAGCCTCAAAACCGCTGGCAAGAATCGCTATCTACCCTTACACAATTGATTACTCAACATCAGGTTGAATTGATTGCGATTGGTAATGGCACCGCGAGCAGAGAAACTGATAAATTAGCTATCGAGGTCATTAAGCTCATCGAACAGCAACATCCTGAACATAAGCTAGATAAAATTGTTATCAGCGAAGCAGGTGCTTCGGTTTATTCAGCTTCGGCTTTCGCGGCCACGGAATTTCCTGAGCTCGACGTAAGTCTCCGCGGTGCTGTTTCTATCGCGCGCCGACTGCAAGATCCACTGGCCGAGCTTGTCAAAATCGAACCGAAATCGATTGGTGTGGGACAATATCAGCACGATGTTAATCAGCGCGCACTGACCCGGGCACTGGATGCAACCGTTGAAGATTGTGTTAACGCGGTAGGCGTTGACGTTAATACAGCCTCAGCACCCTTGTTGGCACGTGTTTCTGGATTAAATCGCACGTTGGCTCAAAATATCGTGCACTACCGTGATACCAATGGACCTTTCCCCAATCGACAAACAATCCTTAAAGTCCCAAGACTAGGTGATAAAACTTTCGAACAAGCAGCCGGCTTTCTACGCATTACCGATGGAAACAATCCACTTGACCGCTCTGCTGTGCATCCAGAAGCCTACCCTGTCGTAGAACGAATTTTAAGTAAACTCAAAAAAGGGATTAACGAAGTAATGAAGCAATCTGAGATCCTGAAAACTATCGCTCCAGAAGAGTTTACCGATGAAACTTTTGGCCTACCTACTATCCGAGATATCCTATCTGAGCTTGAGAAACCAGGGCGTGATCCTCGCCCCGAATTTAAAACAGCTACTTTTCAAGAAGGCATTGAAACGCTCGCTGATCTAAAAACAGGTATGATTCTTGAAGGAGTCGTAACCAATGTTGCAGCCTTTGGTGCTTTTGTTGATATTGGCGTTCATCAAGATGGCTTAGTTCATATATCCGCTTTAGCCAATAATTATGT
>CAZIDT010000228.1:0-3336 GCA_964537855.1 uncultured Nitrosomonas sp. | reverse complement strand
AAATCTTAGGAATTACCAGTTCGATTCCTGGGTTATTAGATCCATTTTTAAGTCTAATTAGTGCTTCTTCGAACGTAAAGCATTGCACGCGAAATGCACCCAATGAAAACACCAATCTCATTGTGAACTCAGATCTTTGCTTTGATATTACCTCGCAACTTTCTGCTCTTGTTGGTACGCTTGAAGGTATTACCGTAACACCACCGATAACCTTATCCACTGCTGGAACTTATACTAGCCAGGTTGTTTCTGATTGCTTTACAACCGATGCAGCAACAATTACCGATGCAGTAACCGGTGAATTCTGGGTAAAAGAAAATGGAAGTTTTGTTAAGAAATAACACCATCAATTAATTTACGATACCCATTCATCAAATATCGATTGATGAATGGGACTATTATCCTAGTCTTCTCAATGTCAGTAATGGCGGTTGTGCAAGCGTAAAACGTGTTCCAAGTAAACCGGCAATCATCACGCCAATTGTCCCAACCAATAGTCCTACGACCCAAATCCAGGGATTAAAGCTGTAAGTAACATGTAGTGCATATTTACCAATCGTGTAGCCTAATACCGTCGCTCCTGCTGCTGCAAAAATACCCACTAAAGCCCCCAATATCATAAACTCACTGGCCCACGCACGAACCAGTTGATTGCGTTTTGCACCTAGCGTTCGAAAAATCGCCGCTTCATAAAGCCGCTCATCTTGTGTTGCAACAATGGCGGCATAAAGAACAATCAATCCTGCCAGTAAGGTAAATATAAATACAAATTCGATTGCTCTCGATACTTGAAGGATCATTTTCTGCACCTGCTCAATCACCGATGCCACGTCGATAATCAATAAGTTGGGATATTCCTGAACTAACTTATGGAGCACTTTAGTTTTCTCCGCAGGCAAATGGAAGCTAGTTACATAATAAGTCGGGTAATGCTCTAAATAACCAGGTCGGGCAATTGCAAAAAAATTAACACGAAACGTATCCCAATCGACTTTACGTAGATTCGTAATCGTTGCTTCGAACAACTGATCTGCGATATTAAAAGTCAGGCGATCTCCAATGTTGACACCAATGACCCGGGCAATTTCCTCTTCTAGCGATATTTCACTCTCAGTCATCGGTTGATTTTCAGACCACCAGCGACCAGCAGTAATCTCGTTATCGGACTGCAGCTCACTTGACCAGGAAAGGTTAAATTCACGATTCAGTAATTGCTTTTTTCGGATATCTTTATACTTTTCAACCTGTACGGGATGTCCGTTGATCGCTGTTAATCTTCCCCTGACCATGGGGAACCAATTCGGCTCAGGCATATCATGCTTTTCAAAAAATTGAACTAATGACGCTAATTGATCAGTTTGTATGTTAAGTAAAAAACGATTAGGGGTTTCCGGCGGAAGGCTCATTTGCCAATCTTTTAGCAGATCATTTTGCAGCACAGTCAATACCAACATAGCCATTAATCCCAACCCCAATGCAATTGCTTGCACAACACTGGTCACGATACGTCTCCGAATATTTGCAAGTCCATAACCCCAGGCATTAGCTTTATGTCGCCGAGCAAGCAACAAGATTTGGATCAATAACCAACCTAGCAAGCTAAAAACAGCAATCGCTCCAATAAAACCCAACACCACCATCAACCCGAGACGTAAATCTCCTGCTTCCCAGATAAATAGGAATGCTAATACGAATAATCCTAAACTATAACCTGTCAAACTATGTAAATTAACGCTTCCCATATCACGCCGAATGACTCGTAACGCTGGAACGCTCTTCAAATTAAGTAAGGGTGGTAACGAAAAACCCAGCAACAGCACGATGCCCATAATCAATCCATATATAGCTGGAAAAATACTTGGCCATGGCAATGTAGCGTTAACTAACTCGGTCATCCAGCTGGATAAAAACGCTTGGGCAATCAATCCAAGAACACATCCGATCGTACTAGCAATCAGGCCGAACAACGCCAAGTGGTAGAAATAAAGGTTAAATAATGTTGATTGACTGGCTCCTAGACAGCGCATCACAGCACAGCCATCTAAATGACGCTGAATAAAGCGACGGGAAGATAAAGCAATCGCTGCAGCAGCAACAACGACACTAACCAAAGCTGCTAGGCTAAGAAATTTCTCAGCCCGCTCCAGCGCGGCGCGTATCTCAGGTCGTGCATCACGGATACCCTCAACACGCTGACCTTGAACTAATTTAAATTGCACCCACTCCCTAAATTGAGCAACATCACGCTCTTTACCTGCCACAAGTAGTTGATAACTCACTCTGCTACCAGGTTGAATTAACTGGGTTTCAGCTAAATCCGCAATATTCATCAATAGCCTTGGTCCCATATTGATAAAACCAACCGAATGATCAGGTTCACGCGCAACAATTGAAGTAACCGTCATTTCGCGAATACCAACTTCTAATTTCTCGCCTAGCGCAGTTTTAAGGCCTATCAGTAATTTCTCATCAATCCAGATCATACCCTGGGCTGGAATATCAGTTGCAAGATAGGTATCCTCATCCTTGATATATTCATCTGGGCGATCGGTAATTTTTAATTCACCTCGCAATGGGTATCCCGGAGAAACCGCCCTGATTTCTGCTAGCAGGTTATTATCACCATTGCTCACCATGCTAGGAAATCGAATCAAATTGACGATTTTTAGCTGAAATTCCTCAGCTTGAGTAGCAAACTCAGCAGGAATAGGTCGATCACTGGTTACCACTAAATCAGCACCTAAAAGGCGATTACTTTCTTGAGAAAGCGCCAGCTGCACTCGATCAGCAAAGAAACCAACCGTCGTAATGCTACTAACCGCGATAATCAAGGCTAATGCCAAAATACGTAATTCGCCCGCTCGCCAATCACGGCGCAACATTTTCATCGAGAGTAAGACTAGATTCATTATTTAGCGTAAATTTAATTTAATGGTACTAAGTTTAGTTGGATCATTCGCAACTCGAAAAATTTAAATTCCGATCTACTCTAGTGTTCAAATAATACATTGTGCAAAACCTTTCCTTAGCTATTGACAGCTTATATGGACACACCATAATAATGCTTTGAAAATTTGCACAACAATTGTGGCACTTTGTAATCAATATCTGCATAGACTTATCTAGGTTGTATCTCCCAATTGCTGTTACCCTATTGCTTTGCTTTAAATATCTTGTTAGTTAATGTGTAATCGATGTTTCATCACAAATCCCCATTCAGCTATCGACTCAATCAATCACGCTAGTAAAAACTTATAACTTAAAAACCAAATCCGGCCATTTAGTCTATGAATATCCAAAAGATTATCCAACAACGCTACAAAGAGAATTTCTCGC
>CAZIDT010000227.1:0-3337 GCA_964537855.1 uncultured Nitrosomonas sp. | reverse complement strand
CAATCATCTACAGAGCAGAAAAAGGCTGATCATGAAGGTAAATGTGGTGAAGGCAAGTGTGGCAGTAAAGATGATATGAAGAAAAATATGGAAGGTAAATGCGGCGGTAAAAAAGCCGAGCAAGAAGGCAAATGCGGTGAAGGTAAATGTGGTAACTCTAACAAGAAATAATTGAGGGTGACCATGAGCAGTCCTAAATATCCTGTTCATGGTGTAGGTCTGGGTCTGCGGCGTGCTATGTCGAGTTCGCTCGCAGACTCGAGTACTGACTTGATTAACTTCTGGGAGGTCGCGCCCGAAAATTGGATCAATGTCGCTGGTCGATATGGTAAGCAATTTCGTGAGCTCACCGAAAAGTATCCTTTTATTTGCCATGGCTTATCGCTTTCCATCGGTAGCCCGGCACCACTCGACGAAGCGTTTCTGCAACGCCTAAAACGATTTTTTAGAGAGCATCAAATACGCTACTACAGCGAACATCTGAGTTATTGTAGCGATGACGGGCATTTGTATGATTTGATGCCGATTCCTTTTACGGAAGAAGCGGTTCACTATGTGGCCGATCGCATTCGATCGGTGCAGGCTATACTAGAGCAAAAAATCGCGATAGAAAATATTTCCTACTACGCCGCACCAGGAAAACAAATGGAAGAAATCGATTTCCTGAATGCAGTTTTAGAAGAGGCAGATTGCGATTTGTTGTTGGATGTCAATAATATTTACGTCAACAGTATCAATCATCGCTACGATGCAGAAGCGTTTCTGCGACAACTTCCTGCAGAACGCATTCGTTATATTCATGTTGCGGGGCATTATCAGGAAGCGGAAGATTTATTGGTCGATACCCATGGATCTTCAGTTATTGATCCGGTCTGGCAATTACTGGAAAAAGCGTATCAGCATTTTGGTGTATTGCCGACATTGTTGGAGCGCGATTTTAATATTCCAGCACTCCCTGAATTATTAGAAGAAGCTAAAGTCATCGATCATTTGCAAGCCAAATGGCTGAATCGCACTTGTGAGCACGCACAACACGCCTGACCGTCCCGATTTCATTCGGCAGCAATATGCTTTTGCTGCGCATATTCGTAACCCCGAGCAATTTCCCTGTCCTGACGGAATCGAAGCACGACGTATGGCTGTGTATCGGGAGTTGTTCTACAACAATGTAGAATCCTTTATTGCCAATACGTATCCGGTGCTTCGTCAAATCATGGTGGAGGAACGCTGGCATGGCATGGTTCAAGATTATTTTGCGAATCATTTAGCGCAAACCCCCTTGTTTCCCGAGATGCCGAGAGAGTTCTTAAAATACCTCGAGCAAGAAAGAAAGCTGCAACCTGATGATCCTCCTTTTCTAATAGAGCTGGCTCATTATGAGTGGGTAGAACTCGCACTATCGTTATTAGATGATAAGATCGACAATACCGCAATCGATCCAATCGGTGATTTACTCGAAGGGGTGCCCGTAGTTTCACCCCTTGCTTGGGTATTAAGTTATCGTTTTCCCGTTCACAAAATCTCGCCAACTTTCCAGCCCCAACAAGCTGATCCAGAAAATCCAACCTACTTAGTGGTTTATCGCGATAAAGCATTTGAAATTCATTTTATTGAAACCAATTCCACGACAGCACATTTACTCCAACATATTACCCATAATTCCAATCAATCTGGGCGAATGATCTTGCAGCGGATTGCAGCTGAAATGAATCATCCGCAACCCGATCTCATCGTAGAATACGGAGCGCAGTTGATGCAGCAACTCAAAGAACAAGGAATCTTGCTCGGTACCGCACGTTAAGCGCGGGTAGATTCAATCGGCTAAGCCTGCTACATTAAATAAGCATAATTAACAAAAAATCCTTACTACGGAAATTGGGATATGAATCATTTAATGAATAAACTAGGTTGGTTACTCTTTTCTCTTCTCGGCGCTTCTGCCCTTGCGGTCATTGCCCTCAATCGCGGTGAGTCGATCGGTGCACTCTGGATAGTCATTGCGGCCGTGTGCGTGTATCTGATTGCGTATCGGTTTTATAGCCTGTTCATCGCGAATTATGTGTTGAAGCTCGACGAAACACGGATGACACCGGCGCATAAGCATAATGATGGATTGGATCATGTGCCGACCAATAAATATGTATTGTTTGGCCATCACTTCGCGGCAATCGCTGGCGCTGGACCATTGGTGGGGCCGATTCTGGCTGCGCAAATGGGCTATTTGCCTGGGATGTTGTGGCTGCTCGCAGGGGTCGTGCTGGCGGGTGCAGTGCAGGATTTTATCGTGTTGTTCGTGTCGACGCGACGCAATGCACGTTCACTTGGGGATTTGATCAAGTCAGAGCTCGGGCAGATTCCAGGCATGATCGCATTATTTGGCGCGTTTTTTATCATGCTGATTTTGCTGGCCGTGTTATCGCTCATCGTCGTCAAAGCACTGGCTGAGTCCCCTTGGGGAACCTTTACTGTAGCAGCGACGATTCCCATTGCTATGCTGATGGGTGTTTATTCACGCTTCTTCCGTCCTTGCGCTATTGGCGAAGTTTCGCTCATCGGATTCGTATTGTTGATGTTATCGATTGTGGTGGGGCAATATGTGCAAGAAGATCCCACCTGGGCTGCGATGTTTACCTTAACCGGCGAGCAATTGACTTGGGCGCTGATTGGCTATGGTTTTATTGCTTCAGTCTTGCCCGTTTGGTTGTTGCTGGCGCCACGCGATTATTTATCGACTTTCTTAAAAATTGGCACGATCGTTGGACTTGCAATAGGAGTTCTCATCATTGCCCCAGATCTCAAAATGCCAGCATTGACCCAATTTGTGGATGGTTCCGGCCCTGTCTGGTCTGGCGACTTATTTCCCTTTCTGTTTGTAACGGTTGCGTGCGGTGCAATCTCCGGTTTTCACTCGCTCATTGCGTCTGGCACCACGCCTAAAATGATTCAGAACGAAACAGATGCACGGTTTATTGGCTATGGAGCGATGTTAATGGAGTCATTCGTCGCAATCATGGCCTTAGTTGCTGCGGCAACCCTGGAACCCGGCGTGTATTTTGCAATGAATAGCCCCGCTGCAATCATTGGCAGCACTGCCGAATCGGCTGCGCAGACTATTGCACAATGGGGTTTTTATGTAACCCCTGAAATGATTACGCAAACAGCGCAAAATGTCGGTGAGCATAGCATTATTTCGCGGACTGGTGGCGCTCCCACGCTAGCGGTGGGTATGGCGCAAATTTTATCTGAAGTGGTGGGGGGGACGGCCATGATGGCATTCTGGTATCACTTTGCGATTTTATTTGAAGCCTTGTTTATTTTAACTGCTGTGGATGCTGGC
>CAZIDT010000226.1:0-3355 GCA_964537855.1 uncultured Nitrosomonas sp. | reverse complement strand
GGTTTTAGATTATTAAGTCGTTTATCTGAAGTATCGAATGCGTAAACTCGTCCATGGGATTGCATGAGCGCACCTATCAGCAAGGTTTTTCCACCCGAACCAGCACAAAAATCAACAATCATCTCTCCTCGCCGCGGTGCAAGTAAGTAAACGGATAATTGACTACTTTCATCCTGAATTTCTACCTTTCCTTCAAGAAATAAGGGATTCTGATTTATCGCAGGTTTCTCTGCTAATCGAATTCCAATCGGTGAATAGGGTGTGGCTTTGGCTTTCACTGCCATTTGCTCTAATTGAGTTAGTACTTCCTCACGCTTTGCGAGCAGGGTATTGACACGCAGATCTAAAGGAGCGGGTTGTTGTAATGCGACCCCAAGCCTTAAAATTTCTTCATCAGACAGGCAGGTTTGCAACTTATCGATTAACCATTGCGGTAGCTCAGCTTGTACTGTCAGTGGTTGCATTGAAATCTGGACACCTTTTACTTGTCCGAGCCATTTTATTTCACTTTCGGTTGCAAAATTTATCAACTCACGTGAATTTACACCTTGAAATTTAGCCAAATAAGCTAACAAAAGGGCACGTGGCGTAGCCTTCTCAACTAAATTGTCTAAAAAATATTTATGGCGCAAAATCCCAAATACAATTTCTGCAATGATGGCTCGATCATTATGCCCTAGCATGGGATTCTCACGAAAAAATCCACGAATAAGGATATCAGCAGGAAAATTAAGTGGAAGGATTTTTCTAATAGCCAAAATAGCCATTTCCAGTTGAATCGTTGTAAAACGCATTGTTAATAAATAAAGTTAAATTAAACAATTACACCCGCTAAAGGTGTGGATAGGCTTCTGCTAATTATCTCTATGAAAATCAGGAAGAAAGGCTCCTAATCAATCGCCGGTGAATAGAGCGTTTGATCCAAATTCATCGTTGATGCTAGCTTAGCCTGACCATCTTTTAGATTGATACGCCCTTCTAGGAACCAGCGAATAGCCTTAGGATAAACCACATGCTCTTGCTTTAATACCCGATTAGCAAGCATCTGAGCAGTGTCATCTGAGAAGACGGGAACTGCAGCCTGAATAATAATTGGACCATGGTCTAATTGGTTAGTCACAAAATGAACAGTACAACCATGAACTTTCACGCCATGCTCCAATGCTCTTGCGTGCGTGTTTAACCCCGGAAAGGCCGGTAACAAGGACGGATGAATATTAATCAATCGATCTTGATAACGATAAATAAATTTTTCACCAAGAATACGCATAAAACCAGCTAGCGCAATCAAACTAGGCTGATATCTATCGATTTGTTTAGCCAATTCCGCATCAAAAGCGTCACGATCCGGATAACAGCGATGATCTACCACATGCGTTGCAATTTGATACGATTGAGCAATCGCTAAACCTGCTGCTGAAGGATTATTACTGATAACCACAATTGACTTAACCGGTAGGTTTGCCGTAATTAAGGCCTGCAAGTTACTACCACGACCAGAGATAAGAATGACCAACGATTGCATCATTTCCTAAATCATACAATCAATACACGCTGATCACTTGCACGATTGGGTTGAACGGTGCCAATTTGCCAGACGGTTTCATTATGCGTTGTAAGCACTGCTAATGCCTCATCGACATGCTCTGGTGCCACAACAATTATCATTCCTATTCCACAATTAAAAACTCGATACATCTCATCATCTGCGATATTTCCATGTGCTTGCAACCATGAAAATACTGGAGGCACGGCCCAAGAACCTTTATGCAAGACAGCACTCATGCTTGCCGGAAGAATACGCGGAATATTTTCAAGCAGCCCACCCCCAGTGATATGAGCCAGACCTTTAATCGGTATATGCCGATTCAATTCCAGTATGGTTCTTACATAGATACGTGTGGGTTCCATAATTGCATCCAGAAGCTTGACATTATCTACAAGCTTTAAATTTACATCTGCCGGATGAAGTTCGAGAATTTTGCGAATCAATGAAAAACCGTTAGAATGTGGCCCGCTTGAGGCCATACCAAGAATTACATCATTTTCAGCAATTGAGGTTCCATCAATTATCTGATCTTTCTCTACAATTCCTACCGCAAAACCTGCTAGATCATATTCTCCATCAGGATACATGCCCGGCATTTCAGCCGTTTCCCCACCAATAAGCGCACATCTAGCTTGCTCACAACCTTTTGCGATGCCTTCTATCACTTTCGAAGCTATATCTACATTAAGTTTGCCACAAGCGAAGTAGTCTAGAAAAAAAAGTGGTTCAGCCCCTTGAACTAGAATATCATTGACACTCATCGCGACCAAGTCGATACCGATGTGATCATGGCGATTCAGGTGAAAAGCCAATTTTAGTTTGGTTCCTACTCCATCAGTTCCTGAAACCAAAACAGGTTGATGATATTTTTTTGAAATTTCAAAAAGAGCGCCGAACCCACCAATTCCCCCAATAATTTCTGGGCGCCAAGTTCGTTTAGCAAAGGGTTTGATTCTCTCTACCAACAAATTACCGGCATCAATATCAACTCCCGCATCACGATACGATAGTTGATCAGGGCTAGAATATTTAGAATCTGATGATGTCAAGTTGAGTTCTCAATTAGTTACGGTTAGAGTGATACTATTCGTTCCTGTAATTTTACCGCAAATGGACTCTAAACATTCTGTTGATCGTCACTTTCTTTTTTGGGTACTACTAATAGCTGCTTCTGGTTTTTTAACGTATCTGTTAAGTCCGATATTGACCCCGTTTCTATTAGCAGCAGTTATTGCCTATATCTGTAATCCACTCGTTTCTTGGTTGAATATTCATAATATCTCCAGAACCATTGGAACAATCCTAGTCATGGTTTTATCACTTGCTTTCTTTACAACATTAATTTTGGTAATGATGCCATTATTCGAGCGAGAGATTTTACGATTGATCGAACGAACGCCAGAATATCTCGAGACAATCCGCCTAAATTGGATTCCATGGTTAAAATCAACGCTTGGAATAGATCTTCAATTTGATATTACAGTAGTAAAACAAGCAATCGCTGATCACTGGAAAAGTGCTGGGGGTATCGCAGCCAAAATGCTGCCCTCGTTAACAAGCGGTGGAATGGCGGTATTGGATTTTATTATGAATCTATTACTGGTACCAGTAGTTTTATTTTATCTGTTACGCGATTGGAACAGTTTACTCGCAGAATTTAATGAATGGATACCAGCTTTTTGGAAAAAACAAATTTACCCAATGGTACGTGAAGCTGATCGGGTTCTAGCCGAGTTCCTGAGGGGGCAAGTAGCCGTTATTTTACTGATGAGTATTTTCTATGTAACTGGTTTATGGTTAACAGGT
>CAZIDT010000225.1:0-3368 GCA_964537855.1 uncultured Nitrosomonas sp. | reverse complement strand
CACTGATTGTAGGCCGTGCTCATATCGTTTATGAGCGTGGTGAGAAAAGTGATGGTATGGCGTTATTGTGAGAGAACTTCCAGCTACACTTCGGTAGCTGGAATAATTGCAGATACGATTAATTATTTAGCTGCAGCAGCATTGATTTCGTCGCATTTATCCATATAAGCTTGTCTCGCGACTTCATCGCCACGGAAATTGGATAACGCTACTTCTAAACCCCTTCCTGAACAATTCGCAGCGCTCGGTGTCGGCGGGCCACTGCAACCTGCCAATGCAATATTTAAACCAATCACACCTAAAAATAAAATTCCTGATTTAAACTTCATTATTATTTCCTCCCAATAAGATACATAACATAAACCGATGGCTAGTCGGCGTATGTTGACTTTTTGTCGATCACACAGATCCAACATTAGAATTCTACCTGAATCTGCTTGATTACAGCAGTAGGCATGAAAAATAAGTTTTGGTTAATAGCATAAATTACACTACAAACTTAGATTCGCCTGCTACCGAAGCATAATTTGATATTTCTTTATTGAAAGATAAGGCGTCTCACATCTTTTTTATGCTTGCCCTGAAATCACGCTTCCGAATTTCTAAAATAATAAGCAGCAGTAACCATATTATGTAATGCTGGTTTAACTTCTTCCCAGCCACGTGTCTTTAATCCACAGTCTGGATTAATCCATAACCGCTCTTTTGGAATTCGCTGCGCTGCTTTCCGCAATAAAGCCACTATCGACTGGACTGACGGTATATTCGGCGAATGAATATCATAAACGCCCGGTCCAATTTCGTTTGGATACTGGAAATCTTTAAATGCCTCAAGTAATTCCATGTCGGAACGAGAAGTTTCAATCGTTATAACATCTGCATCCATAAGGGCAATTGCTTGCATGATATCGTTGAATTCTGAGTAGCACATGTGCGTATGAATTTGAGTTTCATCCTTAACGCCATTCGCAGTTATCTGAAAAGCACGGATAGCCCAATCAAGATAGGTATTCCATTGCTTACTGCGTAAAGGCAAGCCTTCACGCAATGCTGCTTCATCGATCTGTATCATTTGAATTCCCGATTCCTCCAACGCTAACACTTCATCGCGTATCGCTAATGCCAACTGTAAACAGGTATCTGCCCGTGGCTGATCATCGCGCACAAAAGACCAGTTCAGCATGGTTACTGGGCCCGTTAGCATTCCTTTAACTGGTTTCTTCGTTAATGATTGCGCATACTTAATCCAATCTACCGTTATGTTTCTCGGGCGTGATACATCACCAAAAATAATCGGTGGCTTAACACAGCGCGAACCATAAGACTGCACCCAACCAAACTCTGTGAATGCAAAACCATTTAACTGCTCTCCAAAATATTCAACCATATCGTTTCGCTCAGGTTCACCATGAACTAAGACATCCAACTCAAGGGCTTCTTGCGTCTCGATACAGAAGGCAATTTCACGTTGCATTGCTTGAAGGTATGATTGATCCGGTATTTTACCAGCCTTAAAATCCTGCCGAATCCTTCGGATAGATTGTGTTTGTGGAAAAGAGCCAATGGTTGTCGTTGGGAACAAGGGCAAATGGAATTTATTTTGCTGAACAATCGCTCTCTGCTGATAAGATGATTGGCGCATACCCATTGCATCATTAACGGTGCGCATACGAACTTTAACCGAAACTTGGTTAACACGGCTAGATTGCTTACGTGCTGAAATTGCAGCCTTATTTTCTTGCAATTCTCTCGTAACAACCGCTCTCCCCTGATTAAGGGCTGTCGCTAATAGATTTAACTCTTCGAGCTTCTGTACTGCGAATGATAACCAAGATCGAATCTCAACATCTAATTTTTGTTCGCTCTCCAGATCAACTGGCACATGAAGTAACGAGCAAGATGGTGCAAGCCATAAACGGTCTTGTAATCGGGATGCAATGGGCTCTAAAAAATCTAATGTATCCAACAAATCAGTTTTCCAGATATTGCGGCCATTAACAATGCCCAATGAAAGAATTTTATGGCTAGGCAACCAATCGATAAGTTTAGCAACTTCATCTTTAGCGGATAAAGCATCCAGATGCAAACCATCGACCGGCAATTCGCACGCAAGCTGTAGATTCTCTTGCAGTTGACCAAAATAAGTAGCAAGTAACAACTTAAGTGGAGTTGCGCGTAATTGAAAGTAAGCTTTCCTGAGCGCATGCTTCCATGAGTCTGGCAACTCCATCACAAGCATTGGCTCATCGATCTGTATCCATGTGATACCCGATTGATGCAGCATTTGAAATAATTGCGCATAAACATCGATCAGATCATCAAGTAATCTTAGTCTGTCACTACCATCCTTAGATTTTCCAAGCCATAAATAAGTAACAGGCCCAAGAATCACAGGTTTGATCTGTTCAAATTGCTTACCTGCTTGCTGAACCTGTTCAATCAATCGATGGGGATTCAAGCAAAATCGAGTCGTATTACTAAATTCTGGGACGATGTAATGGTAGTTTGTATCGAACCATTTCGTCATCTCAGCCGCATGAATACATGATATTGCCCCAAGATCAGCGTTCGAACGTCCCCGAGCCACACGAAAATAGCAATCCAGCTCGTTACCAGACAATGATTGAGCACGCTCGGGAATATTCCCTACCATAAAACTTGTATCCAGAACATGATCGTATAATGAAAAATCTCCGACCGGTATCCAATCAATTTTGGCTTGATATTGCCAGTGCTGATTTCTTAATTCCGTAGCTGTTTCTAGTAACGCTAATTCGCTTATAGCACCACTCCAATATTGCTCCAAGGCAAATTTTAGCTCACGCTTACCACCAATACGCGGAAACCCTAGATTATGTGTTGTAATCATCTTTTATCACTCAAAATAAAGAATAAATTCGAGCTGTGTATTCTAAGTGTGATAATTTATGAGAAATAATGATATATTTTATTAATTCAATTAGCTTTACTCATGATTGAACACAGCCATTTAGCAATTATCGAAGCGCTACATACCCACGGAACGCTTACAGAAGCGGCCAATGCACTGTGTCTAAGTCAATCCGCTTTATCCCATCAAATTGGCTATCTGGAAAGAAAATTGGGAATAGAGCTATGGAAACGTGAAGGACGCAATTTAAGGCTGACACAAGCAGGAGTAGTATTGCTCGAAGTCGCGCAGCAAGTCCTACCCGTATTAGCGCAAGCGGAGAAAAAATTGACTGCCTATCGAGAGGGGCGGCAAGGTATTTTGCGGATCGGCGTAGAATGCTATCCGTGCTTCGAGTGGCTCACGGGCATTATTGGTGTATTCATGCAAACACTACCCGAAATTGATATCGATATCATTCAAAAATTCCAATTTACAG
>CAZIDT010000224.1:0-3389 GCA_964537855.1 uncultured Nitrosomonas sp. | reverse complement strand
ATCTGAGCTTTAAATTTCCGAATGCTTCTGAGCACCCAAAAAATAAGCCAGATAACGATAACCAGAACTAACCACTTACCCATTTCTACATTTCCTGAAATCTTCCTTAAAACAACAGAAATAAGGTTGAGCGATCAACCTCGTAATATCCAAATAATATTGATCAAATCTATTCGATTACGATTCCAAGCGATATTAACGAACAATAGGTTTATATCTTATTCGTTTAGGTTTAGCACCTTCCCCACCCAATCGCTGACGTTTGTCTGACTCATATTCTTGATAATTCCCTGCAAAGAAGGTTACTTGCGAGTTTCCTTCGAATGCTAAGATATGGGTTGCAATTCGATCTAGAAACCACCGATCATGAGAAATAACCAACACACATCCAGCAAATTCTAGCAATGCAGTCTCGAGCGCACGCAGTGTTTCCACATCAAGATCATTCGAAGGTTCATCCAGTAATAAAACATTCCCTCCTGATATGAGGGTTTTAGCCAAATGTAACCGACCTCTTTCTCCCCCAGATAGTTGACCTACGATTTTCTGTTGATCCGGTCCTTTAAAATTGAAACGACCAATATAGGCTCTCGATGGCGTCTCGTATTTGCCAACCACTAACATATCGTTACCACCAGATATCGCTTCAAAAACAGTTTTATCACTCTCCAAGATATCGCGTGATTGATCAACATAGGCGATCTTGACCGTCTCTCCGATTTTAATTTCTCCCGAATCTGGTTGCTCTTTGCCCATAATCATACGAAACAGGGTCGATTTTCCTGCACCATTTGGGCCGATAATACCAACAATCGCACCTGGCGGAATCTTAAAACTAAGATTATCGATCAACAACCGATCTCCAAACGCTTTAGAAACATTGGTAAACTCAATCACTTCATTCCCAAGTCTATCGGCGACGGGAATAAAAATTTCCTGGGTCTCATTACGTTTTTGGTATTCCAAAGAATTGAGTTCTTCGAAGCGTGCGATCCTGGCTTTAGATTTAGCTTGCCTTCCCTTAGGGTTCTGCCGAATCCATTCAAGTTCTTTTTGCAAAGCCTTTTGTCGCGCAGATTCAGAAGATTCTTCCTGCTTAAGGCGAACTTCTTTTTGCTCTAACCAGCTAGAATAATTACCCTTCCAAGGGATCCCATGTCCACGATCAAGTTCTAATATCCATTCGGCTGCATTATCAAGAAAATAGCGATCATGCGTTACTGCAACCACAGTTCCAGGGAAGCGGACCAAAAACTGCTCTAACCAATCAACAGACTCTGCATCTAAGTGATTCGTAGGCTCATCGAGTAACAGCATATCCGGCTTTGAGAGCAATAATCGGCACAATGCAACTCGCCGTTTTTCTCCGCCCGATAAAGTACGTATGACTGCATCCCATTCAGGAAGCCGTAATGCATCCGCAGCAACTTCCATCTGCTGCACTACATCACCGCCACTCGCTGCAATGATCGCTTCGAGTCGTGTTTGCTCAACCGCTAACGCATCGAAATCAGCATCTGGATCGGCATAAGCTGCATAAATTTCATCTAATTGCTTTTGTGCGTTGGCAATATCACCCAATCCTTCTTGTACAGCTTCCCTAACTGTTTGATCTGGATTAAGTTGAGGTTCCTGAGGTAAGTAGCCAATTTTTAGATTAGGCATCGGCGTAACTTCACCCTCGATACCTTTATCAACACCAGCCATAATTTTTAGTAAAGTCGACTTACCTGAACCATTTAAGCCAAGCAAGCCAATTTTTGCGCCTGGAAAAAAACTAAGAGAAATATCTTTCAGAATCGTGCGCTTAGGTGGAACAATTTTGCCAACACGATTCATCGTTAAAACATATTGAGCCATAAATATGGGTAAAAGTGTGAGTTATTAAAAGTTTAAATTTATTAAATTTATCTAAAATTCAATTATCTGTTAATCGATAAGCAATGAGATGCCGAATATATAACCATACATTTATACGTTACACCTATCCAAAATTGTTCTAGGGCGGCAAACCGCTAAACATTTTTTACGAAGAAACACTAAACAGGAGAAAAATATGAAGGTAATGGTAATTTTTAAAACAGGCACTAGTCAGGTATTTATCGTTCCTCGTGATATTCTAGCCGTTGAATTCAGACGATTGGCAGAATCAGTGGGTGGAGAAATTCATCGTATCGAATTTATGCAAAAGAATAAATTTGCTGCTCCTAAATATGCACTAATTAAAGATATTTAAGATTCAACAGTAAATTATAACGATTCAAAAACACCTGCTGCTCCCATTCCACTCCCGATACACATCGTAACCATTCCGTATTTTTGTTTATGCCGACGCAAACCATGTAACAAAGTTGCAACTCGAATCGCTCCTGTTGCTCCCAGCGGATGCCCAAGTGCAATCGCTCCCCCCAATGGATTGACTTTATTACGATCCAATCCCAAATCACGAATCACAGCTAAACTCTGCGCTGCAAACGCTTCGTTTAATTCAATCCAATCGAGCTCATCTTGCTTTAATCCTGTTTGTTTCAATACCTTTGGAATAGCTTTAATAGGTCCAATTCCCATTATTTCAGGTGGTACGCCAGCAACAGCGTATCCAATGAAACGCCCAATGGGTTCAAGGTTAAATCGTTTCAAAGCTGCTGAACTCATGATAACTACCGCACCTGCGCCATCTGACATTTGAGAGCTGTTACCCGCCGTGACAGTTCCATCTGCTGCAAAAACTGATTTGAGTTTCGCCAAGGCATCTAAGCTAGTATCTGCACGTGGTCCTTCATCAGTGTCTCTCATTGATTTTATCGTAGTAACCTCATGCGATGACAAATCCGGTCTTTTTTCCTCGATGGGGTAAGGCGCAATTTCATCATCGAATTCCCCCATATCAATCGCGTTGATGGCTCGAGTATGACTCGTTAGAGCAAATTCATCTTGCTGATCACGCGTAATTTTCCATTGCTGAGCAACTTTTTCTGCAGTCATACCCATGCCATAGGCAATTGCGACATGCTCATCATGAGTGAACATTGCGGGATTCATCGCAACCTTATTGCCCATCATGGGAACCATACTCATGCTTTCCGTTCCCGTAGCAATGATCACATCTGATTCTCCCAGACGAACACGGTCTGCTGCAATCGCAACTGCTTGCAGACCAGATGCACAAAAGCGATTAACCGTCATTCCTGGCACACTATCCGGCAATCCAGCCAGTAACAAAGCTACTCGAGCTACATTAATGCCCTGTTCTGCTTCCGGCATCGCACAACCCGCAATCACATCGTCAATTGCAGCGGGATCAAGCTCAGGACACTGCTTTAATGCTGCTTGCAATACATGGACCAGCATATCATCGGGTCGAACATTTTTAAACATGCCACGAGGAG
>CAZIDT010000223.1:0-3412 GCA_964537855.1 uncultured Nitrosomonas sp. | reverse complement strand
TAGCTCCTGATAAGTTGGTGCGAGTAAATTGTGAATTAGCTAGATTCGTATTTTGGAGATCAGCACCATTTAGGCTCATATCAACGCAAAATGTACCGCGACGGATACTACACCCTTCAATATTACGTGCACTTTGCTGAGCAAGAACCTCTGTAGCTAAAAATGGCAGCAATAATAAACCACTACTGAGAACCCTAGCGCTCAAACGCAAGCAATCGCGCAGTAACTGACTTAAGCGAATCGATAATAACTCAAGGTTGCTAATTAACATAAGTGAGTGCAACTCCATAAAAATGTTTTGTTGGGAATAAACCGTAGATAATTTTAACGGGCTACCACCCCTGCTAATCTTGCCTGGCTGCGCAAATTTACTGAGGATTTGAAGGGATGTCAAACCTTTCGCCCTCAATCACATGTTATGTTTGCCAAACCTATCTGAAAACAATAGCGCAAACTAACCCGCTTGGTTTTCGCGATATACTTCATACTGCTACAACACTAACCGATTATTTCGCCATTACCCCCTTATGAGAACATCGCTAAAACCCATTAAAGGTATTTTGATTTACACCCTTATATTATTCACCCTATCGCTAATATACTTCATCTATGCTTTTTCGGTTTACCCAAGCCGCGAAGAACAAGAAACCTTTTTTCATGAAATTGGTGAAGGACTAGGAAAAACAGGGTTAGCATTACTCGGTTTGATCTATTTTCGTACTTTATTGAAACTTTTTTTGGGAAAAGGAAAGTTAGCGCAGCGCTTGCTCCCAGAGTATCGACCACCATTTGACGCGAATCTGTTTGATCAATTGCTGGGTTTTCTCAATCGTACCCATGTCTATGTGGGTATTGCAGCAGTAGCAATTATTTTGTTGCATGGTGTCATGATGGGATTGACTCAACATCTGCATATTCTCTTTTTTCCAGCGCTGATAGCTCTCATCATCTGGCAAGCGCTATTCGGACTATTCCTCACGTGGCGTTACAGCTCTGCAGAATTAAAGCAATTCTCCTATCTGGTCCATGCTCAATTCGTTACTGGCATCGCCATTGGTATTTTTGCATTCTTTGGCCACCTGCTGATCGATGACTAAGCTATAAAATTGCTGTTCAAGTGGCGTGGCAAAAACCCAACACTTATGACTGATCTGATCTAACTTGGTTTGTTCCTTGCTTAAAAAGTGCTATAAATCGAACTAATAGCGCAGTTCACTGCAAATACTTCTTAGAATCAATTCAATCGAGTAGGGGCGCCTAACATGAATAACAATAAACGCATAGCCAGCTTATTGCTGCTGCTAACCTTAATACCCTTCTTATCCGGCTGTTGGACACTCGTTGCAGCTGGCGCAGGTGCCTACGGCGGCTACAAAATGAAGGAAAAGGGCTATACCCTGCAAAACCCCATTACCAAAGAAAAAAATAAAAAAGACTAATTTATAAAGAGTAACTCGATGCTTTCCTTATCATTCCGCTTATCAACAACCACGAGCTTAATAGCCATTTTGCTATTGAGTGGCTGTCAATCTTTGTTCATGAATAGCGCGTCTCTCCCGACGCCTGTCGTTAAACCCTTACCGGTTGCGATTGCCAGCCATGAATTTAGCTTTGACCCTGCGCAAGAAGATGTCGTAGGCACTTTGCAAATAACGACCGTCAATGAGGGAGATACGCTTTCCGACATCGCGCGTCGCTTCAATCTGGGCTATGAAGAAATCGTGAGCGCTAACCCGGGTGTCGATCCTTGGATACCGAAAGTCGGTACCCCCATTGTGCTTCCCACGCAATTTATTTTACCCGAGGGACCGCGCCGCGGCATTGTCATCAACCTCGCGGCCATGCGGCTATTTTACTTTCCGTCCAAAGCCAAAAATAGCAAGTTGCAAAAAGTCATCACCCATCCGCTGGGTATTGGAAGAGTCGAATGGAAAACACCAGAGGGTATGACGTCGATCACGTCTAAAAAAGAAAATCCGGCTTGGATACCCACCGCCTCCATTCGAAAAGAACATGCTGCCAATGGCAACCGGTTACCCGCCATTGTCCCACCAGGCCCGGATAATCCGATGGGAACGCATGTTTTAAGGCTTGGTTGGCCGAATTACGCAATCCATGGCACGGATAAACCACCCAGTATTGGTTTGCGGGGTAGCCATGGTTGCCTCCGTATGTACCCAGAGGATATAACCGGTATCTTTGAGGCGGTACCGGTCGGGACCCCGGTGCACGTTGTCAATCAGCCCCGCTTACTGGGATGGCGCGGTGATCATTTATATTTACAAACCTACCCAATCCTGGAAGACGACAAACGTAATCACAAGCAACGACTCCGTCAGACATTAATGAACGTACGATCAACTGCCAAAGCTAAGCTTGGGATACGTCCACAAAATAAAATCGATCCTGCGATCCTTAAAGAAATCATCTTAAGTGAGCGCACCATCTCACTACCGATTACACAAGCTCCTAGCACTTTATTAACGTTACTCGATCAACACGCGCTCAAAGTTCAAAATACATTACCGCGCTACGCAACTTGGAATGGCGATTCAAGTCAACAACTGACGGTTGCTGAAGTTGTAAAAATGGCTGACGGTGCGCCTTAACCAATCATCGGATGCCATCCATTAGCGCGATGGTTTGACAACGTCACAGTGTTCACCGACCCAACGCCCGGAAGTCTCAGCATGGGCAACAATCGGGGATCCTTGGACCACGCTATCGAACTCTGCTTGGCCAGAAAAACTCTCTGGTGTCATGAAGACGCCCTCTGCATAACCATTGCCTTTAAATTGCGCATTGTTACACGTCAGCTCCATTTGATAGCGATTACCGGTGCGAGACGCATTTTTAACCGCGCAACCCATCTGGTTCTCGAATAGATAGGAAGGTACTTCTTGCTTCGCCATTTCCGGCGTAATACACATCTTTGAATTAGCTGCCCCATTATTGATCTGGGGCATTTCTAAACCATATTGTTTAGCCAGGCGCGTTATTTGTTGCATTTGTTCGGCGGGCACATGTGGAACAAGACCCAGTAAATCCGATTTTGTCGTAACTTCCCATAATCCGGGTCGAATCACACTTTCCGCAAAAACCGGGGGCAACATAATAACCAAACACCCAATCAATAATCTAAGCTTGCGCATAATATCCTCATCAATAAGCCTATCGATAATAAACGATCTACCTGGTTAATCGCAAAACACTGCTACTTAAATAGCCACTTCCGTAGCGTCTCATTAGAGCTTACCCTTTGCATTCAGTTCTGAACAGAACTACCAAAATCAAAACTCAAGGTACGATACTATGCACGCAGAACTAAACATAACCCAATCGGTCGAAATTTAAGTTATCAAGCATGAAAGGCAGAACAATGAAAACCATCATCACAACCACCCTATTATTC
>CAZIDT010000222.1:0-3434 GCA_964537855.1 uncultured Nitrosomonas sp. | reverse complement strand
CTTTTAATGAATCACCTAGTTCATACCGAGTAAAATGGACTCCAACCTTTGGCTTAATATACCCATACGATGTTTGCAGCGGAACGCTAATACTAGGAAACATCACCATACGGTGACCGCTCTGCGATTCTGGAACTTGCTGCGAATCAGGTCGGTAAAAATGCGTATACACCCCGGTAAAATCGATATCGGTCCCAAACACATTGCGTTTGGACATATTCAAGGTCATTTGTGGTAAACGTTTATAGGGTGAAACAATGGGCGCACGCGGATCTTGAATCGTTTGAAAACCTTGCACCATGGCATTAAAATTGATCACTCCATCGTGTCCTAATGAACCGACATAGGATAATCCAGCTTGCTGAGCTAAGTTTGCTCGCGATGTAAACGCAACGGAAGTTGCCAGATCTCGGAAATACTCACGATCGGAAATTTGATTATAGTTGATATTACCCGTCCAACCACCGCCTAAATGCTGCATATGCTCAAAGGCGAGACCATAACGCGTTTTTCCGGTCTCTAAATCATTTGGCAAAATATCGAAATTAAGCTGGCCACCATGACTTTGGCCCATGTAACGAAATTCAGTGTTCAACATCGCACCCCGTCGGCTCATATTACGCGACGTAAAAGTTGCATCGATATTAGGTGCAATGTTCCAGTAAAATGGGATCGATACCTCGACACCACTGCGGATCGTGTTACCAAAGACCGGCGCCAGTAGCCCCGTTTTACGCTGACCACTATAAGAAAAATTCATCCAAGGTAAATAAAGAATTGGAACATCTTTAAATCGCACCGTCACATCTCGTGCTGTGGCAACTTGGCTTTTATTATCGATTTCTAAATCGTTAGCACGAACATACCAATCTTCGTTGCCGATCGGGCAGGTCGTATAATTCCCCTGTTTCAACCGGTATTGATCATCTCCTTCGAATAAAAATAATTGACCTGCACCCCGACCACCACCATCTTTGAGAATATATTGTGGCAGGCTTAATTCCCCAGTTTTGCTATCCAAAAATAGCTTGAGATTACTGCCTTCGAGTATATCCCGATCACGCTCAAAACGAACCTTACCCTTAACCTCGACTTCTTGCGTTGCACGATAGTATTTAATACGATCCGCAGCGATGAATTGATCTCCCTGCAAAATTTGCGCTTTACCAATCGCCTCCATATGACGTTCCGCAAAACCTTCAATGCGATCAGCTTCAATATGGATTGGCAATTCTTTCATCTCTTTTTTTAAATTGATTTGCTGTGCTGTAGCATGATCTACGCCAAAGGCTGATAGACTTAGCAATAACAAAAAAACAATAAATTGAGATAAAGGAATATTCATTAATACGATACCGAAGTCATTTCAAAACAAACTTACAATGACTCCAGGTCTAGGGTAGATAATGCTCATTATTGGACAACTTTATTCGAGATTACTCAAAACTAAAACCACTATTTTAACTGACAATCATTTTTCATGTCTGAACTTGCAGCTATTTTTTCTGCACAAGGCGTTCTCGCCAATACTATTCCTCATTATCGAGCAAGAGTGCAACAATTAGAAATGGCGCAAGCCATAGCAGAAACCATCCAACATCAACAAATTTTAGTTGCTGAAGCTGGGACCGGTACCGGAAAAACCTTTGCTTATCTTGTGCCTGCTCTGTTGTATGGCGGAAAAGTCATTATTTCGACAGGAACCAAAACCTTACAAGATCAACTCTATAACCGTGACATCCCTACGATACGCGCTGCACTTAAAGTCCCAGTCACAGTCGCCTTACTCAAAGGTCGCGCCAACTATGTCTGTCACTATCGCCTTGAGCAAACTGTTGAATCCGACCAATACAAATTCACTTCGCGCGATGAAATCATTTATCTTGGACTTATCGAACGCTTCGCTCAAAATCACCAAACCGGTGATAAAAGCAGCTTAAACAAGGTACCTGAGAATGCAGCTATTTGGCAACATGTCACATCAACCCGCGATAACTGTTTAGGCTCAGATTGCGCTTATTTCAAACAATGTTTTGTAATGGAAGCGCGCAAAAAAGCATTATCGTCCGAAGTCATTGTTGTCAACCACCATTTATTCTTTGCAGACTTAATGCTGCGCGACGAAGGGCTCTCTGAATTACTCCCGAACTGTAATACCGTGATTTTCGATGAAGCACATCAATTACCGGAGATTGCCAGCCTCTTTTTTGGAGAGTCGGTGAGTACCAGTCAGTTATTAGAATTAACACGTGATAGTGAGATAGAAGCAAGGTTAGCTGCTCAAGACTATCAGCCCTTGCTTGATGGTATTGCATCGCTGGAAAAAGCAACACGCGATTTACGCCTAACTATCGAGCAAGATAATGCTCGCTTATCGTTTAATCGCGCGCTAAGCTCTAGTCATTTCAGCGCTGCGCTCGCGTTACTTCAAGAGCGACTTGCTGAGTTAGTGAACCTACTTGAACATCAAGCAGTTCGATCCCAAGGAATAGAGCAATGCTGGAAACGGGCCACAGTAATCCATGGTAACCTCAAACGCTGGCAAGACCAACTCGAGCAAGAAGGTTATGTACGCTGGATTGAAACCTTCAATCAAACTCTTCATCTCAATGCCACTCCCCTCTCCATTGCAGAAACATTTAACAAGCAACTCAGCAGCCCGCCGCGTGCTTGGATATTTACCTCGGCCACGCTCGCCGTTAAGGATGATTTTTCCCACTACCAACAAGCAATGGGATTAACGCAAACGCAATCGATTCGTTGGGAAAGCCCCTACGATTTTGCGCATCAAGCACTACTCTATGTGCCAGCTGGTTTACCCGACCCTAACCATCAGCACTTTTCAACTGCACTTATCGATGCAATTTTACCGGTGCTAAAAGCGAGCCAAGGTCGTGCGTTCATATTGTGTACCAGCTTACGTGCTATGCATGAAATCCACGCTTCATTACAAACTCAATTCGAGAAACAGCATTTGGATTACCCGATTCTACGCCAAGGACAAGGTTCACGATCCACTATGTTAGAACGATTCCGTGAGTTAGGTAATGCGGTACTGATTGGCAGCCAGTCTTTCTGGGAAGGGGTTGATGTCAAAGGTGAAGCACTATCAGTCGTGATCATCGACAAATTACCGTTTGCCTCCCCTGACGATCCGGTATTATCGGCACGCATTGAGCAACTCGCCAAAGAAGGGCGCAACGCCTTCATGGAGTATCAATTACCTCGAGCTATTATCAACTTAAAGCAAGGCGCTGGGCGACTGATCCGCGATGAAAACGATCGCGGTGTACTAATGATTTGCGATTCCCGCCTAATCACACACTCCTACGGTAAACGCATCTGGCAAAGCTTACCTCCGATGAAACGTACAAGGGATTTGCTCGATGTCCAGGAATTTTTTAACCCGAGATCAATTCAGCAAATCAATTCCT
>CAZIDT010000221.1:0-3462 GCA_964537855.1 uncultured Nitrosomonas sp. | reverse complement strand
AAAGTAGGGCATGTGATTGCGAGTTTGTGTGAAGCGGGGCGCCAACATACTTTGGTGCTGGAACGAGATTCCGACGATAATTTATTAATCTGTGGAATATTTTCTTTGACACAAATTGAAAAACAACTGGGTTCACCGATTGCGTTGAAGGAAATTGCCAAAACCTTTGCAGAGATTGAAGCAACCTTGATCGCTAAATAGCTAATAAGATCGTGTTACTTTTAAGATGAGGTACTGATTGTTCAATAATCAGTACCTTTATTGTGCATTTGCAGTAGTTAGTATCAACAAGCAAGGTTAGGTCGTTGTCTTGAAGTTGCAGGCAATATCAAATAACGCTTTGCCAATGCTACCGGGTGAAATAGCTGACCAATCAGTAGGGTTGGTATCGAGATGAATTGTTTCTCCATCGGCCATATTCTTGCTGTGATATGAAATGGCGATAACTCTGAATTTGAGATTCGCACAATCATATTCACCTAACGACAAACTCGATAAATATTGAGCACCCATGTAACCAAACTGAATTGAACGATTATCCTTCAGATACCACATCTGAGCGGTATGATGGTTTCGACGCAGTGTATTGGGATTAGTATAAAGGCTAAAGCTGTTCTGACCGTCGTTTCCTCCTACAAAAATCCATTTGGCAGTTGCGGCGTTACTGATAAGTAGTAGTATAACTAGGAATATTTTTTTCATTGCCGTTGCTTATATGAGTGTTAAGGTTGATAGTGAGTTAATTACTGAACTCAACGCCTGTTTGTGATAAACCGACTAGATTGATTTGTGTTTCATTGGCGACTGAGTTGGCTGCTAGAATGAGCAATTCAGCTTGAGATAAGGTGCCCCCATCACCTTGGAGCATCTTCACATAGAAATCTCGGTCAGAGGCAGTGGGAGTTTGGCCAACAACGTTTTGATAAATATGATCTACAAAATCTGCATTACTATTGGAATCAATCATCGAGTTGAAGAGCGCTGAATCCACGATCAGTTTACTGACATTCAGCAATGACTGACCGCTGTCGAATAACCGCAAGCCAATGGCAATATATTCCGAGGTTAAATAGTTAACATCAAAGGCTGCGCCAATCAGGCGAACGGTATTCCCAGCTGAATGACCTTGCGCAAGATCGAATGCGAGTTGCTGATCCTGAAAGCTTATTCGCTCAACTTGGGTTAGGGTATCATTGCCTTCAAGTCCAGAAATACTCAACCCATTTTGAGTTGAGTTAATGGTATAAGCTACGCGATTTCCAGAATAAAGGGCGGTATCGATTCCGGTGCCTCCATCCAGTGAATCATTTCCATCGAATCCTTTAAGGGTATCGTTATTGCCTAAACCCAAGATAGCATTATCAAATGCATCGCCCGTAAGGGTATCTTGATTATCAGTACCTAGGATTTGTTGGCCTTGTATACTTCCAGTAATACCGGCAAAATTTTTGGGGGAATTAATGCTTGCTATACCGTTACGATCGATGGATTGCACCCCATCGAGTGGTATCGAGGTATAAGAAACCATATCGACATGCTCGAAATGTATTTCTGCACTACCACTTGTAAAAAGAAAGTTATCAGGAATGATAAAGTCAGGTGTTACGATCCCAAGATTAGCAAAGCCTTGGGTTGCCAAAAGGACGCTCGTATTTGCAGTATTTCGATTAGGTAAATCATTTGGAAACTCATAGATGTGAGTTTGATCTCCCTGTATGACCGTAATTTCCTCGCCATGCCAAAATGATTCGTTATCATGTGCATCGACAGTCAATTCAATAAATTGAACCAGTCCGTTTGAATTAGAGTAAATTTCACTGATACGGTATAGGTGATAAGACATATCTTCCTTTAATTGATCAAGAATAGCTTAAGGAACTTAAGCATTAATTAATTCAAAGCGGAAAGTTTGGGTATTGTTTAAATTTAAATTGAACCCGTAACAACTTGCTTATCGTTTAATCGATCGGTGCGACATTATGGAGGGATGGAATGGTTTAAAAAAATGGTATATCAGAACGTGCCAATAAAGATTAAGGATTGATTGGTGAATATTGCGCTAATAGTTATTCTTCCACTTACGAATTTCAGAAAAAACACTGATTGCATCGGTCAATTGTTCTTTCGCATGTTGATTTGCAGCGTTGATGATCGCTGGCTGGTCACATCGTAAGAAAGGATTAATAGTCTTTTCGATAGCGATCATACTTGGAAGAGTAGGTTCATTATTGGCCCTGGCTTTTTTGACTTGAGCTGCGTACTCTGTAAGTAAAGGGTTGGTAGGATCTACTTCAATTGCAAACTGGATATTAGAAAGCGTATATTCATGAGTGCAATAAATACGAGTTGCATCGGGTAAATTCGCTATTTTTCTTAAGGAAGCATACATTTGCTGAGGAGTGCCTTCGAATATTCGGCCACACCCACAAGAAAAAAGTGTATCACCGCAAAAAAGAAGATTTGAACCAGGATCATAGTAGGAAATATGACCAATTGTATGGCCAGGTGTATCTAAAACCGATAAATTGAGTGATAGCTCTGGGAGTGCTATGGTATCGCCTTCAACAAGGCTATCGGTCATGCCAGGTATTGTTTCTTTTGCTGGTCCATAGATTCTAACCCCGAATAATTGTGATAACTCGATATTCCCACCAGTATGGTCGTGATGGTGATGAGTATTTAAGATCGCAATCAGTTCAAGATTTTGTTGTCTAATAAATTCTATGACAGGGAAGGCCACCCCAGGATCGATAATCACAGCATACTTCTGGTTATGGATTATCCAGATATAATTATCTTTTAAAGCATGGATAGGGCTGATTTTTATCATGATGTTCTTAATGATCGGTAAGTGATATTAAAGGTAATGATGGAAACGATTAACAGTATCACAGCTCACTTAGCACATGCGCAAAGAATGCAGCAATGGTTCGGTACGTGTTTAGGTCAATATTTATTAGAGCAAGAGCACCAGTATTTTGATCATACGGTTGCAAATATTTTTGGTTTTAACGCATTACAAATTGAATGTCCTCAGTTTGATTTTCTTCGTTCGAATCGCATGACTTTCAAGTTTAATGTAGGAATGAGTCCCGGTGTATCCTTACAAGCATCGCCTGCATTTTTACCAATCGAAAGTGGAAGTCTGGATTTGGTATTGCTTCCCCATGTTCTTGAATTTAGCGCTCAACCTCACCAGATACTACGTGAAACGTATCGAGTTTTAATTCCAGAAGGACATCTTGTGATCAGTGGTTTCAATCCGATCAGCTTATGGGGGACGCCACGTTATTTTAGATCATTAAAGAGTGAATTTCCTTGGTGTGGCGATTTTGTTGGTTTAACTCGCTTAAAAGATTGGTTAAAGTTGCTTGGGTTTGAGATCGTTGGTGGACGCCTCGGTTGCTATGTTCCACCCTTTAAAAAAGAAAAATGGCTTAAACGTTTTTGCTTTATGGAAGC
>CAZIDT010000220.1:0-3471 GCA_964537855.1 uncultured Nitrosomonas sp. | reverse complement strand
GAAAATTTAAAACAATTTCAATCCGCTATTTTTGAGAGCTATTTTATTGCCCGCACGGGTTATACGGGGGAAGATGGCTTTGAAATCATATTACCCGCGCAAGATGCGGTTGATTTCTGGAAAAAATTACATGCAGCAGGCGTGGCGCCAGCTGGTTTAGGCGCGCGTGATACCTTGCGCCTGGAAGCAGGCATGAATCTTTATGGTCAAGATATGGATGAAACGACCCATCCCTTTGAGTCAGGATTGGCTTGGACAGTGGATCTTAAAAGTGAGCGTGATTTCATTGGCAAGCAAGCACTCATCAATGCATCAAACCATCGACAGCTAGTGGGATTATTACTGCAAGACAAAGGTGTGTTGCGCAGTCATCAGCCAGTCATGACGCAGCATGATCAAGCTGGATCGGCTGGAGGGGAAATAACTAGCGGAGGATTCTCTCCCACCTTGAATCAATCGATCGCGTTAGCCCGCCTTCCGAGTCAAGCGGCAGTCGGTGAAATCGTGCATGTTGTTGTAAGAGATAAGCAGCTCGCAGCGAAAGTCGTAAAATATCCTTTCGTGCGGAATGGCCAAGCCTTAGTTTAATTTCATTATTAATTTTTTCTGGAGTAAAAAATGAGCATACCTTCACAACTAAAATATACAACTTCACATGAATGGGTAAAGTCTGAGAATGATGGCACCGTGACGATTGGCATCACTCAGCATGCTCAAGAATTGCTCGGTGATATGGTTTTTGTGGAGCTTCCTAAAGTAGGGCGCAAGTTAAATCAAAAAGAAGAATGTGCGGTGGTTGAGTCCGTTAAGGCCGCAGCAGATGTTTATTCACCTTTATCCGGTGAGGTGGTTGCAGTCAATTCTGAACTTGAAGCATCACCAGAAAAAATTAATCAAGACCCTTACTCGGCTTGGTTATTCAAACTCAAACTGAGCAATGCAGCAGACTTGGAAAAACTGCTTGATGCAAAAGGCTACCAAGACGCACTGGATAGCGAAGCGCATTAAATACGATTTTCAACTGGCTACGACACTATTTTTATAAGATCAACTAATCATGCCCTTTATTCCTCATACTGAAGAAGATATTGCCGAGATGCTTGCTAAAATTGGGGCAAGCTCGATCGAAGAATTGTTTGATGAAATACCGCCTGTTTTGAAATCAGGCAAACTCACGCGTGTTCCACCCGGCTTAACTGAAATGGAGATCACGAGGTTAATGCTTGAGCGCGCGCAAGCAGATGGTTTTTATTCAAGCTTTATTGGTGCGGGTGCGTATGAGCACCATATTCCAGCTGCTGTTTGGCAAATTACGACGAGAGGGGAATTTTATTCCTCGTATACACCTTACCAAGCAGAAGCGAGCCAAGGAACGTTGCAGTTACTCTATGAATTCCAAACCATGATGGCTTCACTTACTGGAATGGATGTTTCGAATGCAAGCTTATATGATGGCGCAACAGCTTTGGCTGAAGCCGCTTTGATGGCTGTTCGTCAGCACAAAACATCTCGTAAAATTTTAATACCTAAAACAGCTCATCCAAATTATCGGAAGGTACTTCGGGCTATCGTTAGTAACCAGCAAATTGAAGTTGTTGAAGTTCCATTTTGTGAAGAATCGGGCCAAGTTTTGGTTGACCAAATCGATCAATTTGGTCAGGAAGAATTTGCAGCATTAGTCATACCTCAACCTAACTTTTTTGGCATTTTTGAACAAGTTGATGCATTAACAGATTGGGCACATCAAAAGAACGCTTTGGTGATTGCTGTGGTGAATCCGATGTCCCTTGCTTTACTGACCCCCCCTGGGGAATGGGGTGAACGCGGAGCTGATATTGCAGTTGGTGAAGGGCAGCCGCTTGGGATTCCACTTTCAAGTGGTGGACCTTATTTCGGTTTTATGACGTGTAAAGACGAATTGGTTCGTCAAATGCCTGGGCGCATTATTGGTCGCACCGTTGATATGGACAATAAGCCGGGTTTTGTACTGACGCTACAAGCGCGTGAGCAGCATATTCGGCGCTCAAAGGCGACTTCAAATATTTGTACTAATCAGGGTTTGATGGTAACGGCTGCAACCATTTATATGTCGTTATTGGGACCAGATGGGTTACGTCGTGTTGCAGCGCAATCGCATGCCAATACCTTAGCGTTGGTTGAACAGCTCGAGAAACTTCCTGGAGTTAAGAAAACATTTAGCGCTCCTTTCTTCCATGAAGTGGCTATCACGTTACCTGGTTCAGCTACTGAGATTTTACAAGCGATGAAAGCACAGCATATCTTAGGTGGATTGAGTCTTGAAGAGTTTTATCCTAATCAACGTAATACGCTACTGGTCTGTGCAACCGAAACCAAGACCAAAGCAGATTTGGACCGATACATCGATGTACTTAGCCAAGCTCTTAAAAAGAAATAACACATTAACTTTTTGATAGAAGGACAACGCGATATGGTTACACTAGGCGGAAAGCCGGTCAAAATTGAAGGTGTTTTCCCAAAGATAGGAGATAAAGCACCTGCCTTCTCGTTAGTTAATAAGGATCTAGAAGATACGACATTAGCTAATTTTTCCGGTAAGAAAAAAGTACTGAACATTGTGCCGAGCCTAGATACACCCGTCTGTGCGTTATCAACCCGAAAATTTAATCAGCAGGCGAGCAATATGAAAAATACTGTAGTGCTTATTATTGCGGCTGATTTGCCTTTTGCGATGAAACGATTTTGTGAAGCAGAAGGCCTTGATAAAGTGATTGTGTTATCGACGATGCGAGGATCTGAGTTTATGCGTAATTACGGTGTCGCCATTGCCGACAGCCCACTTGCTGGCATTACCGCACGAGCTGTAATCGTAATAGACGAGCATGATCAAGTTATCCATGCAGAATTAGTTCCTGAAATCAAGAATGAACCAAACTATGATGCAGCGCTTGCTGCCCTAAATTAATTTAACTAATCTTAGAAATAATATGCTGATATTCGAACACTCACGCTCAGGGCGGCGTAACTATTCACAAGCCCCTATTACCCAGGCTGAAAAAAGTAATATTCCTAAAAATTTACTGCGTAAGACAACTCCTTTGTTGCCTGAGGTTTCCGAGATGGACACGGTTCGTCACTATACTCGCCTCTCTCAAAAGAATTTCTCAATTGATACAGAATTTTATCCATTGGGTTCCTGTACCATGAAATATAATCCACGGGCTTGTAATGCGCTGGCCATGCTACCGCAGTTTCTATCACGTCATCCGTTGGCTCCAGAAGATACAGGTCAAGGATTTATGGCTTGTATGTACGAATTACAGGAAATTCTCAAAGATGTAACCGGTATGGCTGGTGTGAGTCTAACTCCGATGGCAGGGGCCCAAGGTGAACTCATCGGTGTGATGATGATCCGGGCCTATCATGAAGCACGCGGTGATACAAAACGTACTGAAATTATTATCCCTGATGCTGCACATGGTACAAATCCTG
>CAZIDT010000219.1:0-3495 GCA_964537855.1 uncultured Nitrosomonas sp. | reverse complement strand
ACTCTGTCTTGCAACGCTTCATAGTCATAGAGTACATCCGCTGCACCGGTTGCTTGCAATTGTTGCAATAGTTGAAAAAAAATAGCAGCATCTTGCAAATCAATTTCCTCCATCACACAAGCTGGCCCTCCGAGCGCTAACCAGGCTCCTTCCACAATCCGACTCACAGTTTGGCTACTCAACTGACTCAATGCACCTTCAATAATTGGTATCATACGCGCCAATCGCTGCTGTCCATCCTCTGTTAATCGAGCGATGGTTATTTGATTTCTTAGCGAATCAAGCACGACTTGGTCGGCTTGTTCCGACAGAATAAGTAAATCCTGCAACATCAATCCGCACCACGGTGCTCGCAAAATCGCAAGCCACGCAATGCGATCCCCTTGATGGAGTAATGCACGCGTCAATGCAAGTAAATCCTGAATGACGGGACGATGCGATAAACGTTCAATCTCAACAGCTTGATAACGCAATCCTTGCTGCCGCAGCTGCAGAATAATTTGTACTAGATGCGTTCGATTACGCACCAACACCGCGATCGTTCGTGTTGGATCGGATTGTTTGCTCTGCTGGATAATTGAGACAACTTGCTGCGCTTCTGCTTTATCCTCTTTTTGCCACTGAGGGTAAAAAGTTACGCTGCGCTCCTCGCTCCTGGGGTGGATCGCAATCGAGGGTGTATAGGCTATGGCGCCCATTGCTACATCATCTTGACTGGGAAAAATGCTCGGAAAGTGTTGATTGATCCAGTCGATAATGCCTTGTTGAGATCGAAAATTAACCGTTAATCGCACGAATTCAATGGGAATTTGACCGAATAAACATCGGTTCCGAATTTCCAAAAATAATCCAACTTCAGCTTGGCGGAATCGATAAATCGACTGCATCGGATCGCCCACCAAGAACAGCGTTCTTCCATCCTCTAATTGCCAGCCTGCAATCAATCGCATCAATAATTCAGCCTGATTGAGGGATGTATCTTGAAATTCATCAACCAGCAGATGCTGGATACGGTAATCCAGCGCAAGTGCAAGATCGGTCGGTGTATCAGGCTTACCCAGTGCCCGATTTGCTGCTAAGGTTAAAGCAGAAAAATCGATTTTCCCAGTTTGCTGGAACAGAACTTCCAGGTGTGCCGCAGCCATCTTGAGCAATTTAAATAATGCCTGTAGTGTTTCCCACTCGGGCTCTGCATAATTTGCAGCAGGTAAGGCGCGAAGTTGCGCGAGCTGTTTCCTAAAATGTTCTGCAGATTCAAGATCATGTAATAATGCCATCATACGCTGCTTCATTGTGCTGTAATGATCTTTCTCTTGCTTATTTTTCGATGCACTGGGTGCAGGAAAACCTTCATTTATTCTAACTTGTTTACGCCATTCGTTTTTCTGAGTTAGCAATAACTCGGCAATTCCCTCCCATGCTGAGCGATCCATGACGCGAGATCCCGGTAATGCAGAAAGCGATTTACAATGTGAGATAAGATTGTCAGCAGCAACATGGGTTGCAGCAAAATTTGCTAATGTAATGATTTCAGCTTGATTAACCACTTGTGCATGATTGGTTAATTTTTTTAATTCATCTTCCACCAAATCAACAAGCGCTTTTTCTAAACGTTGCCGTACTTCAGGCTCATGAGAAAATTCAACGAGATTGGGCAGCCATTGATCACGCCGCTGCAGCATATCTGCGATAAGTTGTTGTAAGCGCTGCAATTGGTTGTCCAGAAGAGTGATCAGATGGGCTATCGCTTCGGACCATTCATGACCAGATTCGACAGCTTCAATCGTGCGCCTTGCTGCCTCTTGATATAAATCGGTGGCATTTTCGGTAATACAGGGTAAGGCACCTAGTTGTGATAGCACCGGCATTTGCCCAACCAGCATCGCGCAAAGTGAATCAATCGTTTGAATACGCAGTCGATTAGGGTTGTTTAAAAGCTGCCACCCTTTTTCTTGATCACAGCACAGCGCCCCTCGTGCAAGCTCCCAGGTTTGCAGCGTATAGGAATCTTCTGGCGCTATATCGGATTGCCCCCGCTCAAGTGCCTGCAGAATTCTTTGGCGCATTTCATTGGCTGCTTTGCGTGTAAAGGTAATTGCGATGATTTCTTCTGGCGCATCAACTTTCGTTAATAACACCAGAAACCGCTGAATTAGCAATCCTGTTTTCCCAGAACCCGCGGGTGCCTGTACTAGGAAAGATTGTTGGGAGTTTAGTAATCGCAGACGTTCCTCATAATCGGCAATCGGTTGGTGCAACATCATTCTTCAATTTCCGAATTAAATTCAATATCGCTCAACAACGTTGCTTCATTGATACGACATAACACCTGTAATGAGCACTGCTGGCAAGTTCCTGGATAATTCTTTGGACTAACTTTGGCTTCTCCTGCTATAAACTGCTGTGCAAGATTCTCTAGCGCCAGCTGCCAATGCGTGATGATTGCAGGCCAATCCCCTATTTCATGAGCTTGAGGCAATTCTTCAACTGATTTAACTTTCGGTAACAGATTTTCTTCAATGGTAATGCCACCAAATGCAATTTGATCAACGCGCAGCTGCGCAAAGGCAATGCCTGCAAGTTGCTGCTCTGGCAAGGTTAGGCTATAAAGGGGCAGTTGCGGTTTATCCGGTCGATCACCAAACCATTCATTTGGATTAATATTCCCTGTTTTATAATCAATGATGATTTGACGACCATCATCTAGTGTATCGATACGATCGATTTTTAATTTGATTGTAAGCTCGCCCATCTTGATCTCAGTGGTTTTTTCCCGGCTCGTCACTTCAAACGGTGTGCGTGTTTTTTCCAGCGCTAACCATTTGTCAATTTGTACGCTTATTCGTGCTATCTCAATCATGCGGAAGCGATTCGTAAGCGTGTACGGATAATCAGCACGAATTTCATCAATGGTTTGCGTTACTTGCATCCGCACCAATTTTTCAAGCTGCGCATCGGGCAAGGTAATTAATTGATGATGCGAGTGAAGTGTCCCCCAGATTTTTTCCATCGCTCGATGAACTAGGTTGCCACGCACCATTGTATTTAATCCCATGTGTATCTTCCTTAGCGGATAAGCAAAGAGGCGTAATTCAGCAAAAGCACGAAATGGGCAAGCCGCCTGCAATTCAAAAATACGACTACCTCCTTTAACTTGTGTCATTCTGACGGGAGGGACTGTATCTCGCTGGACCTCTTCTTTCTGTGCTTGAGCATAGATGATATCCCGCCACAAAGGTATGCTACTCAGTGCTAGTTGATGCACATCCTTGACAGTAAGTGCTTTAATAAGTGGGCTAGGACGTAATATTTTTTCTTCGTCAAACTCAGGGTAGCTCACGATTACTTCACTTGCGCTTCCCAAAATACGCTGCATCTGCTGCGTTGCAATCGCTAACTCGCGCTGCTCACTGGAATGGGGTGTTTGATACTTACGCTGTATCGGGATTGGAATAAACGGGTTAGGATCAAAATGACTTGGCCATACACCATCAT
>CAZIDT010000218.1:0-3501 GCA_964537855.1 uncultured Nitrosomonas sp. | reverse complement strand
GTCCAGCCCGATAGGTGAGCAGTTGCGGGGGAAGTGTTTTAGGGTCAAGCGCTTCAATTAACGCAAGCGCTTCAAATGCCTTGCCTTGTCGATACTGCTCTAGTGATTCACGTACATTGGTGTGCAAGGCTTGAGGAAGCTGCTGCTCGATTACATGGGAATCAATAATCGTTGGGTAATACAATGCCCATTGCACCGCATCGAGCGGTTGAATGATTACTTCTTTCTGGGGTTTCTGATCTTTGTAGGCAATACCTGCTTCTTGGTCAGCCAATACAATGCTATCTTGACCATTGCTTGCAGTGACTTGGCCTTCATAAACTACAACATGGGTTTTATCGGAATCAACCGCCACACTAAATTCAGTTCCATCTACCCCTGCATTCATAAATGGCGTTCTAATCTCAAATGGCTCAGGTGTCCGGGTTATCACATGCAATACACCCTGCAGCAAATCCAATAAGGTTTTTTTTCTCTGCCCTGACTTCACCTCAGGTTGTCCGAAGGTAACAGTTGTCTTCTCACCTAAGCGCAACATACTTTCATTCTTTTGCCTCAGTGCAAGCCGGCTACGAGCACGCACTCTCAGCATATCACCAGCACATAATTCATCGCCGATTACAGTAAGCTTCCATGTGCGTTCCCCTGATCTGAGAACTTCAGCAATGCCCTCTAGAGCGACGATCTGAGCATGTCGATCAGAGCAAAAGCTTAAATTTAACTGAACATCATTTGCAACCGAAAGTCGCGAATAAGAAAAATAAAGAAGTGTAAGTAACGCTAGCATCACTGAATGCCATCGCATTCGATGATTAAGTCTAACCGCCTCCCTCCCGCTCGCTTTCATAATCGCAACCTGATTAATATTATTTATTCAGCGAAGATCGTCTGCCTTCTTATTTTACTTCGCCAAGAAAAACCACATCTGCATTATTGATAATAGCATATCTAATTCTTTTCATTCAGCGTGTGATTTTTCTCACTGATTCTTTTTATAACTGCGTATGATGATAGTCTTAAGACATAATTCTCAATCGATTTTCTATTTACCTGGTAGATATGTCGTTGCATCCCAAGCAGGAGGTGATGTTGTCAAATAATCTTCACAACGATTCAGGAAAAATCTGGAAGGACCATCATTAGGGAATTTTTCTAGAATTTCGAGTAAGCCTTGCTTTGCCTGCACCCAATTCTGAGCTTCATAAGCTCGAATCGCCTTAGTAAAAAATTCACAACACCAAATCTGTTCCTCAGTTGCCTTTTCTTTAAAAGCGATCAATTCAGCAAGACTAATTGGGTTTGATTTTCCATGCAGCAATACTTTTCCCAACGGACGAACCAGAAAAAGATCCAATCCTTCTAACACATCGGTTGAAAGTAATATTCGAGTTCGGAAATGTTTATTTGCGATTTGAATTCGATTCGCAGAATTCACCAAGTCACCCACTGCACGGTATTCATAATGGTCGATCGCACCAACATTTCCAACCACGACTTCCCCAATATGAAGCCCAATCCGTGTGGGTAATGCTGTTTCTGGATAATTATGATTGAATGAATCGACTGCATCGACAATTTCAAGGGCAGCCCTACATGCCTGTTCACATTGCAGCTTTGAGAAGTTTCGCTCTGTCCACAACGCAAGCATGGCATCACCTTTTACATCTGAAATAAGCCCTTTATGTGCTTTAACTGGGGCAAATAGCATCGAGTAATACTCGTTCATCAAAACCATGAGTTCGGTGGGGCGCATCTTTTCACTTAATTTGGTATACCGTTCAGCATCGGTATCCATACAAATGCCGTACAATAACTGCCCTCTGGTAGTTTCCAGCCCTGAATTATGAATGAAGTCATTTACCACTTTATCAGGAACATACTTCCCGAATGCTCGTTGCAGTCTGATTTTTTCCCGATTTGATTCAACATATTTTAACGAGAGGGCAATCCCAAATCCCAAGCCAGTTTGGATCAGAGGAATTACTAATGGTATCCACAATTGCTTAGTTACAAACAACTGATAGGCTGAAAAATAGTAAATTGAGAGTGATAGGATAATTACAAAGAAAATGATTCTATCTGGTAAAACAAAGTAAAAGAGGCATATCGCAAAACCAAATGAAAATAATAGTAGCGCTGCATACGCACTCGTAATCGGGTGTAACGTTTGGTTTTCTAGCAAATTCGCAAAAGCAGTCGCTGCAATTTCTACCCCACTAATCTGTAATCCATCCGATTGCTTAAAAACCGTTGCATAGTCGTCTCTCAATTTATCCTGCTCACCAAACTTAGCAGCCGATACACCCACAAAAACAGCCTTTCCTCTTAAATTTAGTGATTTAATCTGTGGATAATTCTGCTGCAGCACTTGATAGTAGGGTATTGTCCGGATAGTTCTAGGAGGGCCGTAAAAATTTAAATAATGCTTTTCATGGCCTGCATAGAGCCCAACTAAAGCCTGTAACAGTCTTTTTGTTTGAACATCAATGTCGTTCCTTTGGTTTAGCGCATGAATAAATTGATCTTTTAATACCGGTGTTTCAACAAACCGTCCTCTGAGCTCGTACATTAGCGCTTCGATATCTTTGTTACTTAATAAAATCGTAGGATCAATCTGTTGCAGTATGTGCACAAACTGTTCAAAAGCATCCAGCGCAAAAACCTGTAATACAACTGCAGGTAATAAAGGAATTCCCCCTGTATCCGCTTTAAAAGTCCAGTGATAAGTAACCACTCCTCGCGGTAGAACAAAAGGAGCTGTTGCTTGCGCTGCGTCGGAAATCATCGGCAACACGGATCGATACCATGCACCATGCAATCCTGTCGACTCATTAAAATAATATTGATGTTTCTCATCTTGATTTAAGTTCTTGGTCGATAACGATTCGTAATCACACCCTTCAGGTTGCTCATCCATCAGATAGGGAAGATCAGCAATATCTCTGGAATCCACTAATTCCTCGACGAGAATAACGTTACCTGCATGCTTGATCGCTTGGGCTAGCCTATCATTATCTTCAAAATTACTACCACACCCGCTAAACCTTAAATCAAATGCGATTACTTTGACTTCTTCCTCGACAAGACGATTAATCAAATCGGCATGAAGCGCCCGAGACCATTTACTTGGATCAATTGTATTACTCGCAATTTGATTGTTTTCTTTTAGCTTCGAAGCTGAAAGTTGATCAATTGCAATTATCACCACATCGGAAGGAGCTGTGGTAACGCCTCGCAAATGAAAAAGAACGTTCAAACCAAACCTTTCATCAAGTGCTAAACCCAAGGGTAAGAAATACAAAATAATCCCGACTAAGCCAATAAAAAATGAGATGAGCAGATTCTTACCGTATTTCTGCACGATAGAGGTAAATCATATAGGATTAGAGATGGAAAACACTAAAATTTACACCTGACAAACAGTCCACACTGTTATATCATAGCCATACAAGTATTAAAAAGTATAAGTAGATATTGTATCTAGAGAGTAGATTTAACTAA
>CAZIDT010000217.1:0-3513 GCA_964537855.1 uncultured Nitrosomonas sp. | reverse complement strand
TTCGTCTAAAAATAACGTTCCCGCTTCTGCTAATTGAAACAATCCTTTGTGATCTCTAATGGCTCCTGTAAAGGCACCTTTGACGTGACCAAATAATTCAGACTCGAGTAATTGCTCTGGAATCGCTGCACAGTTAATTGTTACAAAAGGCTGATTTGCGCGCTTTGAGGCTTGATGAATCGCTCGCGCAAACAGTTCTTTTCCAACGCCACTTTCCCCATTAAGTAATACACTCGCATCTCCATCTGCGACAAGCTCAACTTTCGTAAGCAAATCTTCAACTTCTGCACTTTGGGTAATAATCGTTTTTCGCCATGAAGCTTCGGTTTGGTCGTTAACTGGATTGGTACATGATAGTCGGAGCGCTTGGTCAACTTGATCAAGTAAGGTTTTAGGATCGTAAGGTTTTGTAAGATAGCCAAAAATACCCCGCTGTACGGCATTGACAGCATCTGGGATGGTGCCATAGGCAGTTAAAATAATAACGGGTAAGGTAGGGTTTGTACGATGAATGTGTTCAAATAAAGCCATGCCATCTAATCCACTCATTTGCATATCGCTGATGACAAGATGAGGGCGTGTGAGGTCTAGGCAATTGATTGCAGCTTCAGCACTATTGGTGGTTATGGTTTCAAATCCAGCAGCTGATAATCGTATCGATAATAATTCAAGTAGATCGGTATCATCATCAACAAGTAAGATTTTTTTGGCAGTTAACGTATCACATTTACTCATTGCGGCATCTTTCCTCGAAATAATTGTCTTTCCATGCTTTTAATTGCATCGATTTTATCTTGTAGCGCTTTGATTTTCTCTTCCGAAGTCTTTAACTTTTGTAAAAGGCTTTGGTTATTGTATTTCGCTGATTGTCGTTCCTTAAGTGAAGTAGTTAATATTTTTCTAAAGCTAATTAAATTAGGGGAAAGTGGTATATCTTCAGGCCAATTGGTTAATAAATTTAGCGCTAAAGTAGTATCTCTGAAGTTGGTGTTGGGTAAAGTAACAAGCAGAATATATTTGAATCGGTTTTCTGCATTTTTATCATTGCGATAATGATGTTTTGCATAAGTGAATTCCCATTGAAGCTCAAATGGTTTTTTATCTTGCACTACCTGATAGTAGCGCATTAAATTTTCGATATCGCTAGGAAGAGAGGGCGCAGTTTGTTCAGTATAGATTACAGGTATTTCTGCTTTCTGAACGGGATGCATGCATCCTGTTATAGAAAAAATGATTGTAAAGTATATGAATAGCCTAAAGTTACTTACCAATTAGCGTTCCTCAGGATCAACAACCGGAAGCGTTAAACGAAAATGTGCTCCCGGTTTGTCAGAATGTTGTATAAGTTCAATATTGCCGCCGTGAGCGTAAGCATATTCTCTCGCTATGGATAGCCCAAGTCCTGTTCCACGAATTTTACTAATAGGAGCTGTTCGACCTTGATAGAAGGGTTCGAATATTTTATCTTCATCTGCAATATCAACACCAACACCAGAATCGATGATATCAAGCCAAATTGTATGGTCGAATTGCTTAGCATGAATCTTTATACAGCTTCCTTCTGGTGAAAATTTTACGGCGTTGGAGAGTAAGTTATCAATGATGGTGCTGATTTTTTGCTTATCGCATTCTAGAATTAATTTGGGACAATTCAAATCGATTTTGATTTTCCGACTGATGATTGAAAGATTCTGATTTTTTATTACTTCAGTAATGATATAGGCTAGGTTTGCGCGTTGCTTTATTAGCGCAGTTTTATTTGATTGGAGCGCACTAAAATTTAACAAATCTTCAATTCGCTTTTGTAATTGAATGCTACTTGTTTGAAGAATAGTGATGATTTGTTTTTGTTTTTGGTTTAGATCACCCGTTACTCCTTCAGCCATCAGATTAACACCTTCCCGAATAGCGCTTAGAGGTGTTTTGAGCTCATGTGAAACATGGCGTAGGAATTGAATCTTCTGTTCTTCAAGTTTGAGAAGTCTACGACGCATCCAATCTAATCGAGAACCTAAATACTTGAGATTTTGAGGGCCATCAACTCGCACTGGGCGTGAAAGCTTTCCCTGTCCCATATCGTAGATCGCTTCATCTATTTGCCGCAGTGGTCGAGCAATAAAAACTGAGAATATTAGTGCTAATAAAATAACAAATGGAATAAGAATAAGTAGCTCCCACTCAACTAATGTTCGTGCGTGGAGTGCTAACTCGCTCATTTCATTCATCTTATTACCGATTAATTGGTAATTATCGGTGGAGAAATCTTGAGCAAGAATAAGTAAACTGGCAAAGCGATCTAGTAAATATTTAAATTCTTGAGGAGTATCAGATATGTTAAGAATTTCACGATAAATATTTGTTTCATACAATCTTAGTTTTTCGAGCGAAAGCTGTTGTTCAACATAAGGTGAGACTTCTAATAGTGTGGTGGCTGTTTTCTCAAAGTTGCTATGCGCTCTAAAATAACTTTCGAGCAAAGTTGAGTCTTCTAGGATAATAGCATGCTGAATACTGCGTTCCATCACGATGATTTCATCGATTAGGATACTGCTCCCATAGGTAATTTGCGTAGCACTATAAATTGTATTCCGACTTTGGTCTGCTAATTGATCGATCCGAATGGCGCTATAAACTAAAGCAGCAATCAGCGGTAAACCGACAATTGAGAACCCAAGTAAGATTAACTTCAGAAAGGATTTGGGGTTATGCCTTAATTCTGCTTGGTAGGCAAAATCAGTTTTTCGGCTAGTGGTTTTGGTCGTGACGGAATCAGTAGAAATTCCCATTGTTAATATCCTATTATTTCAATAAGAAATTCAGCTTCATATCTATATTTACCTTTAGTCTTTTAATGATTGATAAGTTATATAGCCGCACTACAATTGGTCAACCTGATTTTTTGAGTATATAACAACCGCTTATGATGCGATAACAAAATTTTAAACGAAGATGGTTACTTTGATTGTCAGTAATTTTAACTTTTCAGGTTTGATTGCATGGTAAATAAGGGTTGGTTATTGGTTTCTATTAATTAATTTTGTAAAGATATCAATACACCGCAATTTTTTCCGAGTTGCTGCACGAGTCTATGGAATTTTAAATTAATAAATTGAAGGGGGTTTTATAGCTATAAGCTTATCTACTCCAGTATTCCTTCATTTGAGTAGTTAACAGTCCTATGTTAACATTCTATCCAATAGGTTCTTAAGTTTTTGTGGTAAAGATTCTGATTTAAAGAGGTAAGGGCGTCAGTAGTAGTTCTAGTTAGCTAAAACTATCTTTTTTAGATAAATAGAGTTATAACTAGCCTATTCGGTATAAAATACCAAAAAATACTTAACATAAACTTAACCAAAAAATAACAAGGTATATTTATAACAAATCTAATATTCTCATGTTTTTATGGGGGTGTTTGGCCTTCCATATTAGGTCAATAGTATAAGAAGAATAAAACCGACTTTTATGATTAATACAATGCTTGGTAATTATTTCCCAATATTGCTTTTTATTGTT
>CAZIDT010000216.1:0-3523 GCA_964537855.1 uncultured Nitrosomonas sp. | reverse complement strand
AAATCTCTGATGCTGGGCGACCAATTGCAATCATTTCAAGAATTTCATTCTGCTTACTATTAAAAGCTTCTATTTTCTTGCGCTCGGTTATGTCGACATGAGTGCCGACTAGCCGAATGGGTTTATTATCTGAATCGCGCCTCACTAAGAAACCACGAGAAAGCACGAACACATCGTGACCCGCCTTGTGACGCATGCGCATCTCAATTTCAAGGGATGATGCACGACCAGCTAAATAATCCCGAGTCTTATCCATCGCGATCGCTTTATCATCGGGATGAACCAGGCTTGCCCAAGTGCTTAAGTTATTTGCTAACTGATGGGCTTCATAACCCAACATATTTTTCCAACGCGGTGAGTAATAAACTTCATCCGTTTCTAAGTCCCAGTCCCATAATCCATCGTTAGCGCCTCGCATCGCCAATGAAAAACGTTCTTCGCTGATATACAGTTCATGCGTACGCTTTTCCGTCATCCATTTGACGGCGGCTAACTCAGCGCGTAACCGCTGTATTTCTTGGAGCAATTCAGATTGGGTTGTTTGGGTTGCATTCATAACTGACTCAGTAATCGGTTATCGATCGTAAAATAAGCTTAATGTTGAATCTGCAGAATTTAATGAAGATCCACATGAAACATAGCAATTTACTCAGTCTATTGCTTTCAATTTACAGATCAATTATCTATTATTCAATGTTAATGGTATAAATTGTAGGGAGCAATTAAAACCATGATTAATCGTAATAGATGGCTTTTTTAGTGTTGTTTTTAAGTAAGCTTTAAAATGATTACGCTGATTTGATTAAAATAGAGCGATCGTTGTACCACACTAATAATTTGCTTAATTTAGATTAACCTTTGATTTTTTCTCATGGATATCCTTGAACAGCAGCTCTCCGACCGATTGGGACGCATTCATGCACGGCAACGGCTTGGAATTGAGAGCGATCACAAACAGCAAGTTTTTGGCAAAGGGCTGAATTTTTTTCACCCAGAAAATTGGTATTCATCGCATACATTGATTCGGTTAGCGATTCAACTGGTTGGGTTATATGGGCGTGGCCAACGTAACGCTCGGAATTTGCAAGTCAGGCATAATACATTCCAGTTAGCCCATTTACCTGAGGCCTTTCAGCAATTTCGTATCTTGCATTTGACCGATTTACATGTCGATATGGATGAACGCAATCTCACGACACTCATCGAAACCATCATCGATTTACCCTACGATATTTGTGTGCTCACCGGTGATTATCGCGCTCAAACTTTTGGTGCCATCGATGATGCGATCGCAGGGATGCAGCGGTTAATCGCTATGCTGAAACGACCGATTTATGGTGTGCTGGGTAATCATGATTCCATTCGTATGCTACCCGCTTTGGAATCCATGGGTGTCAGTATGTTGATGAATGAGGCGATTAAAATCGAAAAAGAGGGGGAAGCGATTTTTCTGGCTGGGGTTGATGATCCCCATTATTTCCGCGTTGATAATCTTGAGAAAGCCGCTCAAACCATCCCACACGATGCGGTATCGTTGCTGCTGTCGCATACGCCAGAAATTTATCGCCAAGCTGCCCATGCTGACTTCGATATGATGCTCTGCGGCCATACGCATGGTGGGCAAATCTGTTTACCAGGAGGTATTCCCGTCACGCTCGATGCGAGTTGCCCACGGTATTTAGGTGCTGGTAAATGGCAATATCACACGATGCAAGGCTATACTTCCGTCGGCGCTGGCACTTCGATTGTCAATGCCCGCTTTAATTGCCCTCCGGAAGTCACCATTCACCATTTAGTCCGAGGTTAATAGGGTGTTTTGCGTATCTTCAGCCAAAAAAATAGGCGCGAAAGGATCAGTTCTAACCCAAAGAACGCAAATACGATTGCTGCAATCTGTGAAAAACTGAGCATTAGCCAAAACTTGATTCCTAGCAATGGAAACAAGGATTCTGGAATTTGATCGATACCTAACGCCATGGAGCTTGGCTGGTAACCCAATCTCCGTTTGATGAAACTCGAAGTTAAATCGCCTAACATCGCTAGCGATCCGAAGGTAGCACTCAATGCCAACGGAAATTCACATAAATAACCGATCCAAATCGAAACCAACACCGCAACGAGAAATCCTCTAATTGTTTTCGACTGGCCAAAGATGGGTTGACCATCTTTCAACAAAACATTTCCATCAATGGGTTGATTAAAACGTTTACCCAGAATTTTTGCTAACAAAATAGGCGCCCCATTCACACAAATCAACCAAATTAGCAGAATTATCTCCACGTTTCCTCAATCCTTAGGCGTTTATCTACTGAAGCATTTTAGTTTGACTATTTTCGGTTAACAAAATTAATTGACATGGGTTTTTTTCACACATATACTAAAAATACGTGGGAAATATATCCGCGTTTAAAAAATGTAATTGAACCGAACTTTAAACAAATCAATCATTCAGAGGAGTTAATAATGAAAATCAAGCTCATAAAAGTGTCGACGATTGCAGCAACTGCGCTAGCGGTCATGGCGTTATCGTTACCCGTTAGTAGTGCAGAAGCAGCAGAAATTCGTGTACAGTGCGAAAAACGCTCAAACCGATCTAAAGTTTCTGTTGATGGCAGTAATCTTGCTGCTGGGAATTACAGTGCAAAAATTACTTCAGGTAGCAATACCAAAACCTCCGCTTCAAAACCTGCCGTGGGTGATGAAATTGAGTTTGATTTTGATAGTGATCGAAATGATGTCGCTGCTGGCGCTACTCGTATTTCAAGTAGTTTCATTCAGAATGGTCAAGTAACCGGCGAATTGATCAATGAAAAAGGATTCACGATCATTTCAAGTACTAGCTCTTGCCGCATTAAGTAACTTTCAAATTAACAAGTTTTTTTAGGCCCTGAAGTTTCCCCTCTATTGTTTCAGGGCCTTTTTTCTGATTTTATATCTTCGATTAGGTTAAATAAGGGTAATTCAGTTTGATATAACTCTTTCATTGAGTGCGGCTTCTCAACCGCATTCAATGAGCTGATCCGCACACCCAATAACCGAATTTTTTTATCTAACGTAATGCGTCGCAAGCAATTCCTTGCAGCGAATAAAATGGAATCTGCATCAATCACTGGTGTATTCAAGGTTATATCGCGAGTAACAGTATTAAAATCCTCAAAGCGAATCTTAATTCCAACTGTTCGTCCATGATAAGCCTTCCGTTTGAGATCATTAGCCACTTGCTGACAAAGTGCGACCAGCGCTTGAGTTAGCATCGAACGATCACGAACTCGATGCAAATCTCTTTCAAAAGTCGTTTCTCGACTCACTGATTTAGGCTCAGAATAAGTCAATACAGGTCGGTCATCGATTCCACGCGAAGCTTCATACAGCCAAATTGCATAACTACGGCCAAAGTGGGTTTGTAACCAGCCTAATTCAGCTTCTGCTAATTGCCTTATGGTTGTGATACCCAATGCAATCAATTTTTTTTCAGCCTTTGGTCCAATACCATTAATTTTACGAACCGGAAGTGGCCAAATAC
>CAZIDT010000215.1:0-3527 GCA_964537855.1 uncultured Nitrosomonas sp. | reverse complement strand
GTTTGAGTTTAGTCGCGGAACTTTTCGGGTACGTGGCGATGTGATCGATATTTTTCCCGCAGAAAATTCAGACATTGCCCTTCGGGTAACGCTATTTGACGATGTGGTGGAAAACATCTCTGCTTTTGATCCCTTGACAGGGCGAATTTTGCAGAAAATTGCCCGCTTTACAGTTTATCCTTCAAGCCATTATGTAACACCGCGTAGCACTACCTTGAAAGCGATTGAAACCATTAAAGCTGAGTTAGTGGATCGTGCTAATTATTTTTATCAAAACACTAAGTTGGTTGAAGCGCAGCGAATTACAGAGCGTACCCGGTTTGATCTCGAAATGCTGAATGAATTGGGTTTCTGTAAAGGAATTGAAAACTATTCTCGCCATTTATCTGGAAGAAAACCTGGGGAGCCACCACCAACGTTAATCGATTATTTGCCGCAAGAAGCGATGCTGATCATTGATGAAAGCCATGTGACGGTTCCGCAAATTGGCGGTATGTTTCGAGGCGATCGTTCGCGCAAAGAAAATTTAGTCACCTATGGTTTCCGCTTGCCCTCTGCGCTGGATAATCGTCCACTTAAATTTGAAGAATTTGAGCGATTAATGCCACAAACGATTTTTATTTCTGCAACTCCAGCTGATTATGAAAATCAGCATAGCAGCCAAGTAGTGGAGCAGGTAGTAAGGCCCACTGGCTTGATTGATCCGCAAATTATTGTGCGTCCGGTATTGAGTCAGGTCGATGATTTGATGTCAGAAGTGAATATCCGAGCTAAACAAGGTGAGCGAGTTCTGGTGACGACACTGACTAAGCGCATGGCAGAAGACTTAACTGATTATTTTTCCGATCACGGCATCAAAGTGCGCTATCTGCATTCTGACATCGATACTGTGGAGCGCGTCGAGATTATCCGAGATCTGAGATTAGGCAAATTTGATGTATTGGTTGGTATTAATTTATTGCGTGAAGGATTGGATATTCCTGAAGTATCGCTGGTGGCTATTCTTGATGCAGATAAAGAAGGATTCTTGCGTTCTGAGCGCTCATTAATCCAAACCATTGGGCGAGCGGCACGCCATATTCATGGTACGGCTATTTTGTATGCGGATCGTATTACTAATTCGATGCGTCGTGCGATTGATGAAACCGAGCGTCGACGCCAGAAGCAACTCTTATTCAATCAAATTCATCACATCACACCTAAAGGGGTAAGCAAGCGCATTAAAGATTTGATTGATGGTGTTTATTCTAGTGAAACAGCCCAGAATAATCTACGTGCTGCTCAAGCAGAAGCGCGTTACGAAAGTATGAGTGAATCGCGCATGGCACAAGAAATTAAACTACTAGAAAAGCAGATGCTTGCAGCTGCAAAAAATCTAGAGTTTGAGAAGGCAGCCGAATTGCGCGATGAAATTAAAAAGCTAAAAAGCAAGTTATTCGTTGGTTTTGTCGAGCCAGAAGTAAACTCATCAAATAATAGTGAGCAACCCGCAGCAAAACGACGCAAGAAACGATCGTGAGTTATTGTGCCAGTTTAACTTGGGTTGAAGTAACAAAGATGATGCGATCAAATGTTTTGTTCAATGTCTTACTCGTGAAATTATGCATCGACATGCTCTCAACAAAACGAATATGGTCACCTTTTTTTACTTGAGTCGTGGGAGCGGCTATCCAGAAACGCTTGCTCCCATTCCCAAGTTCCATATAGGTATAGCCTGTGGTATCGAGTGTTGAAATCACAATGCCTTCATTTGGAGGAAGGGGCTGAGCTGATTGCTCAGCATAACCCTGACCAGCAATGAACGCTAACAGTGAAAAAATAAAACTGATTATTAGGCGACGCATTGTGATTATCTATATCCTTGTGTTAGAAACGTATAACGTATTGTGCGTAAAAGAAATCAGGTGAAATGCCAGGCCTTTGTGCTTTCAAGAAATCACCCGCAAAGAGTTTCGAATAGCCAAACAATAAATCCTGGTGGCGACTGACATGCACATTAACTCGAAAGTCAATTTCGTCACCCACATGGCTACCTGATTGACCGGTTGGATCGCGCAATGTTGCTAATCCTGCAGCGTTGTACAAGAAATCACGGGTATTCGCTAAATAGAAGCGATGATACTGCGTGATGAAGGTAAACCATGGTTGTGGATGCAAAGTGAATTGTGCATTGAAGTCATGTATATTTTGACGTCCAACTTGATCCAAGAAACCCATGTAATAATGACCAAATGGGAATAGCTGATTGAAAGTATTAGATCTGCCGTCTTGATTATTTGCATCACCAGAAGCAAAATCATAACGAATCCAGAATTGAGGATTCATCGGGAGTGGTACGTGGTAGCCTAAACCGGTTGCAACAGCAAACGCTGAAATATCAAGTTGAGAGCGACGTCCAAACTGATACATTCCTTCAAATTCATAGAGGAAGCGGTTGTAATCGCCCGCAATACGTCCACCGAGAGTATGTAATACTGAATCACCTTGCAGAATATTACCTTGCTGCACATTAAAAGGATTGAGAACGCGATTATCGACCAAACTTAAATAATAGAGATCAAGTAATTGCCCTTTCATCGGCTTATAAGTTCCCCAGAGGCCCATGAAATTTCTACCTTTGTCCCAATTATCGAACTCGTTACGTTCGATCGTCATAGGGCGAACCCAGAATGCATCCAAGTCAAAGGTTGGGGTGCGCCAAAATGCTTTAACCCCTTGGAAAGTGCGGCGCGTATTAACCCATTCGAGCGGAGAAATCAAGCGTTGCGAACCATAGAGTAATTCTTGGCGTCCTACCCGCATGTATACGGGCCCATCCTGAAGCTGGCCTAGCTTAACGTCAGCAAAAAGGTTGAGTATATCGGTATAGTTACGATCGGTGGTCAACGCAGGTAGATCGAGTCCTAATGCACGGGCGTCAATAAATTCAGCAAATAATCTGAATTGATCACGATACCAGAGGTCAGCATGAAAGCGTGTACGGAAAAGATGATATTTATTATCTTGCCCCGCAGCATTTAAACGGCTATCAGTTTCATGCATGTAGCGATACCAGAATTGTCCCCCAAATGACAACATCCAGTTATCAGCGAGTTTGATTCTTTTAAATGGATCAAAAATATCTTTTTCGTGCTCGGGTTTTTCCAAATAACGAAAATCAATATCAAATCCCGAAGTCGGAAGTAAGCCAAATGGTGCATACGGCGCGACAGGGGGCGCTTCACGCTTATTTCCTGAAATGAGATCCCATAATGAAAAATAGCCAGGCCCAGCAGGTGGAATAACGAATAATCCCGGGCGCGGCATCGGGGTTACTGGTGGAACGCCTCCCCAATTGAATTTTTCGGGTGCCGTATTCGTTGCAGCTGGAGCTGCGGGTGCTGAAGTATTCGGTGTACTCGTTGTGCTGGGCGGCATCGTTTTGGCAGGTTCGTTCGCCAAAGATTGCAAAGTGCAGCTAGCCGCTGCGATCGTTAAGAATCCTTTTATCCAATATTTTTTACTGAATAGATTCATGAATTACCCTC
>CAZIDT010000214.1:0-3547 GCA_964537855.1 uncultured Nitrosomonas sp. | reverse complement strand
AACAACTTTTGAGTTTAGGTAAAGACCACGCCAATGCATTTAATGCAATGGTCGAACACCATATCCAGGAGCGGCGAGCCATACACAATGTTTTATCAGCTGATCAAAAAAGTCAGCTCAACACGATTAAAATGGATCACAGTGCCCATGATACTAAAGATGGTGGACATAACCATTGAAGCTTCTAACCCAGATTTTCTTTTAGGAAAAATTTCTGATGAAAAATCTGGGTTAAAGCTGACCTAATTGAAAATTAAGCAAAATCAGTATCAAAATTAATTCCGTGTTACTACTTTGTATTTGGCAGCGTTTTCTGACCGGTCAGCAAATTAGGCGGTGGACCGATGGGCTCAAAATTTTTCAGTAAAGGAACGTCATCTTTATTGATCCAACGGATATCCATATCATAAGTACCATAGGGTCCCCAGCTACCGGTAAATTTCTTACCATCTGGGGTAAAAGTCCAGCACATATCTTCTCCTGCTGTATTAACAGCATCCCCAAGATTTATTGGTTGCTGCCATTCTCCTTTTTCATCTTGATGTGATATCCATTCATAGTGTCCTCCTCTTGAACCTAGGTCTGGTCTCATGCTGGTGATGATCAAACTTTTTCCATCCTTTGATAACCCAGTCCAGTGCATATGGTCACGATAAGGTGAATTGATTTTCGATCCTAAACTTTCTGGTTGCTGCCATACACCATCTTTTTTCTCTACCTTCCAAATATCGCTATCTTGGGTAACGCCTGGTTGGTGATAGCTAAAATAAATCAAGCTATCGGAAGCAATAATTGGGCAATGCTCTTCGCCTGTCGAGGTATTAATGTTCGGAAGCTCTGGCACATCGTTCCAGTTTTTAGCCGTTTGCCAAACGCCATCAATTTTCTGAACCACATAAAGATCACCGGATAATAAATCACCAGGCTCATATCGAGTGAAATAAATAACATTTCCATCATCAGAGAAGCTTGGTTCTAACTCCCAAGCTGACGTATTGATGCTAGGCCCAACCGTGGGATCAACGTCGGGTCCTAAATGAATAGGTGTTTGCCATTCCCCATCAACATTTTTAGAAATCCAGATATCGAAATTATAAGGAGACCCAGGAGATTCGATACTACCTTCACGCGTTGAAACAAAAATTGCCGTTTTGCCATCAGCGCTATAGGTAATCTCGAGTTCTGCACCCGTGGTATTAATCTTATCGCCCATACTCTTTGATACACGCGGAGCCTCCGTATGGCCCTTATTCCCTGATCCATGCATACCCGGCATCGCATATATGGAATTAATAGGAATGTTAAGAATAAGCGATATAACAATCAGCTTTGACATAAAGCACTTCATTTTCATATACGATTCTCCTCTTGAAACAAACAGAACTTATACCCGGTTACTCATAACCAGCATGAGTCAATACACAATTTACTGCAAGAATCTTCGATGGGCGAGCATCATACTTTGCTAAATTCTTCCATGAGGCTTTCGAGTTCTAACCAATTTTCTTCCAGCGAGCCAATTTTTTTCTCAAGCTCAGCGCGCTTCAAGTTTAGTTCATTGATAGTTTCTCTCGAAGCATTTGTATAGATTGTGGGATCAGAAAGCTGCAGATTAAGCGTGGCAAGCTCTTGCTGAGCGCCTGTTAGTGCAGCTTCTATTTTAGTTTGTTGAGTAAGAATCGACTTTTTATTAGCCGCAACGCTCTTGGTCTGGTTATTCTTTTTCGGTTTGGCTTTATCTACTTGGTTATCACTTCGTTTTACAAGCCAGTCTTTGTAATCATCCAAATCACCATCGAACAGCTGCACATTGTTATCAGCAACGATCCATAATTCATCCGCTACAGCACGTATCAAACTGCGATCATGGGATACAATGATAAGACTGCCAGTATAGTTTTCTAATGCGATAATCAACGCATCTCGCATATCGAGATCAAGATGATTAGTAGGCTCATCAAGGAGTAACACGTGTGGTTTTTGCCAAGCAAGCAAGGCTAGCGCCAAACGGCTTTTCTCCCCACCAGAGAAAGTGATGACAGGTCTATCTTTGCTGTCATCAGCCAACCCAAAACGACCTAAGAAAGTTCGCAGCGTGAGCGTCGTTTCATTGGGCGCTAATTGTTGTAGATGCTGTAACGGTGTTTCAGCGCCATTGAGATGCTCAAGTTGGTGTTGCGAAAAATAGCCAATACGAATCGATGGATTTATCTCTATTCTACCTATAGCGGGTAACAGTTCTGCTGTAAGCAATTTAATGAACGTAGATTTACCTACACCATTGGGTCCCAATAAAGCAATTCGATCGCCCTTTCTTAAATATAAATTTACCTTTTGAAATAATATCCTCTCATCGGTATATCCAAATCCCATGTTATCCATTTTTAGCAGCGTATCAGGGCCATTATCCGGTGCAAGAATCTGTAGGGAAAAATAACCATTTTCGACTTGTATGGGTGCAACCCGCGTCAATCTTTCGAGTGCTTTAATTCTGCTCTGTGCTTGCTTGGCTTTAGTTGCTTTGGCCCGAAAACGACGTACAAAATCTTCCATATGTGCAATTTGTTTCTGCTGTTGCTCATAGGTTTGTTCATGTTGAGCAATCCGTTCCATGCGAGCGCGCTCAAAATCATCATAATTGCCACTGTAGCTTTGGATTTCCTGATTCTCAATATGTGCGATACGGTTTACGCAAGCATTAAGAAATTCGCGATCATGAGAAATAATGATTAAGCTGCCATGGTAATCGAGTAGGTATTGCTCTAACCAAAAAATTGCTTCCAGATCAAGATGGTTAGTAGGTTCGTCTAGTAAGAGCAAATCCGCACGATGCATCAGGGCACGCGCTAAATTTAATCGCATCCGCCATCCGCCTGAAAACTTGCTAACAGGAGCATCATGCTCAGTATTAGAAAATCCCAATCCATTCAACAACTGCGCTGCACGCGCTCTAGCACCGTAACCATCAATCAACTCATAGCGATGCTGTGCATCAAACCATTCAGTATCATGACTATCTTGTTTAAGGATAGCTTCTAACTGACGTAATTCGCTATCCCCATCTAATACAAATTCAAGGGATTGTTTACTAGAGTTGATAATTTCTTGCTCAACATAAGCAAGTGTTTTCCCTGCTTGCAGATTAACTTCCCCTTTCTCAGGTTGAATTTCTCCGCGTATCAATCGAAATAATGTCGATTTCCCACTCCCATTTTTCCCAACTAACCCAACACGCTGATTTGAAAACACTTGAAAATTGACATCATGCAATAATGGGAGTCCATTTTGTAGATAAGTCAGATTTTGAATATCGAGCATCGGGAAATCTAATGGCAAAAAGTACTTAAATGTAGGATTTATCTGCTTGATAAATCCGTAAAAATTTTTCTTGACATTGCAAAATAATCCACATCTTAAATTAATCAATAAAAAAAAACCTTAGAAACCCGCGCCAACACAAAGGATTTTCATAACGCGCTGTTTTTAAACACATATTTAATTGTATAAAACTTAATCGAATCATAAAAAATTATTACAGATAATTATC
>CAZIDT010000213.1:0-3549 GCA_964537855.1 uncultured Nitrosomonas sp. | reverse complement strand
TCAAAGATGAAGTTGCCTTTTTTCAGGCAGTCAAAGCGCGATTAGCCAAGTTTGACAGCACTGACTCCGGTAATACGAATGAGGAAATCGAGACCACGATCCGGCAGGTCATTGATAAATCGCTGGTGTCAGAGCAGGTGGTCGATGTCTTCGATGCGGCAGGAATAAAGAAACCGGATATTTCGATTCTCTCCGAAGAGTTCCTACTCGAACTGAAAGCGATGGAGCACAAGAATATTGCGCTTGAAGTATTGAAAAAACTGCTCAATGACGAGCTCAAAGTTCGCGCGAAAACCAATCTGGTGCAAAGTAAGGCGCTCCTGGAAATGCTGGAAACGGCCATCAAAAAATACCAGAACAAAATCCTCTCCGCTGCTGAGGTGATGGACGAATTGATCAAGCTTAGCAAAGAAATCGTTGCTTCCGATCGAGAAGCGAAAAATCTGGGTTTAAGTGATTTTGAATACGCTTTTTACACTGCTGTAGCGAGTAATGACAGTGCGCGAGAATTAATGAAGAAAGATCAACTACGCGAATTGGCTGTGGTGTTAACGCAAAAAGTCAGGGAAAACGCTTCGATAGACTGGACGATCAAAGAAAGCGTTAGGGCCAAACTCAAAGTGATCGTCAAGCGTACCTTGCGGCAATACGGCTATCCACCGGATATGCAAGCCTTGGCGACGGAGACAGTAATCGAACAAGCAGAAAAGATCGCGACGGAATTGCTTGTTTCAGAAGCAATATAACGTATTGAAATGACTCAGTTGAATTTAGGTAATGATAAAAAGTTTTATAAAGTACTGCGAATTGGTATAATGCCTAATTACGGGTCGTTAGCTCAGTCGGTAGAGCAGCGGACTTTTAATCCGTTGGTCGCGCGTTCGAATCGCGCACGGCCTACCAATAAATCAAAGGGCTAGCATTTTTGCTAGCCCTTTTTTATTTTCTGGAGTTACGCGGGGGTTACATTATTACAAAATTAGCCTCTGTAATTATTTCAATACGCAATAACTAGAAAAGTTTATGAAATAAAGCACCCTGCCGCAAGCAAGGGCATCACTGCGCTTGTTCAATCAGCTGGCTTTCTACCAGCCTTCGCCCCAAGGAGCGGGGAATTTAACCTGCAAAGATAGAAGAAGAATCCCCAAGAATTGCTTAATGTGACCGGATTCCCTAGTCCTGAACAAGAGTAAACCGGACATTTCTATTTGTTGATAACATATTATGTCCTAGAAAGAGACATAAGTTTTTCGTCTTTTTAAGTACTCAAAAACATGTTATTTTACTGCAATAGTATGATATTTCTACATGCATTTGGAGGATAAAATGGGAACAATCCGTAAAACCATTACTGTTACCGACCAGCAAGACAGGTGGATTAAAGCTCGGATTGAGGACGGTGACTTTACCAATGATAGTGAATATATCCGAGATCTGATTCGGCGTGATCAAGCTCGCAACTCTGAAATCGATGCCATTCGTGGCGAATTAATCAAAGGTGAACAGAGCGGTGAACCACAGCCATTTGACGGCGATTTGTTTAAAGAAGAAATGATCGCCAAACATGTCAAAATCAGCTGAATATCGGTTAACACCGGAAGCTGCACGCGATATGGAAACCATTTGGCTTTACACATTCAAAGAGTGGGGATTGGAGCAGGCTAATCGCTATACAGACAAGTTGACAGAGGCGTTTAGTCAATTGGCGGAGAATCCTAAAATAGCAACACCCTGCGATCGTATTCGTATAGGGTATCGTCGTAATCAAGTTGGGCGACACGCTATTTATTTCCGACAAACAGATTACGGAATTGTGGTAGTTCGTGTACTGCATGATCGAATGCTGTCCACGCTGCATTTGTAGAGTTACAGCTATTAATAGTAATAAAACGTGACAAAAATAACGATTGTCGGCAAGCCTTGGCGAGCACTGGCGAATGTAATATTAATGAAAACAGTTAGTTAAAATAACTTTTAATCCGGTGGTCGCGCGTTCGAATCGTGTACGGCCTACCAAATAAAAAAGGCACTTAACCAAACATGGTTAAGTGCCTTTTTCTTTCGGAGCTTTGTATCTAGATCTTCAATTGTTTAAATTTGAATTGCTTGGCAAGCATCCGCTGCCGTAGTGAGTTTACGGTACCGTGCAAGCCAGGGTAGTGGAATGCCAGAATCAGTAGAGTTTTGAGTGGCGAGATGCGCTGCGACTACTGCACCGAGCATAATTGAGCGACCACAGCTATCGCCCCCAGCGCGAATATTGGCTTGAATGGCTGTCATGTAATCGCGGGCATGTTTTGCAATATGAAAAACGATGGGAAGGCCTTCCGTTACGTGACAAGCACTACCAAAACGATTGGCTGCTGCAATGCTATCTAATGCTTCCAGAGCGAGCGCTTGCTCGAGCAATAAGCGCAAATTGTCTTCAGCTAAGGGAAGCGCATCCGTTGCGGCTTGGTTCATGGATTTACCCATTAAAACACCATGGAGCATGGCAGCAGCGCATTTGGCTGCTGAGACGGCGATGTCGTTGTGATTGGTGATACGCACGACTTCTTCTACTTGCTTCATCAATGAATCAACAGTTCCTTGGTGTGTTGCCACTAACACTGGAATTGTTGCTAAGGCGGGCATTTGATCATCATCCGCTCCAGAGGTAGCAGGAAAACTTTTGGCGTCGAGCGGTAACAAGGTGCGTATAGTTTGGCGCGTAGGCGAATCGACATAGCCCGAGTATTCCCCGCCAGGTCCGAAGAAAGCGCGAAACTCAAGCTGGTAGACCATATGATTGAATTGTCTATGTTTGGCTAGGTGCTTGAGCATGAGTAAACATACTTCTCCGTAACCCGATGAATCACCGGCGATCTTAGTGCCATGCGCAAAAAAACCACTCACATTGGCATAGTCGTTTTCATTGGGTTGACGAAAGGTGATTTCAGATTCTTTTTCAATTTCCGCGATCCGATTAGGATCATACAGCCAATGGAGACCTAATGAAGCAGAATCGGCGACTAATCCACCTAAAATGGTGGCAAGTTTGGGGTTTGCTAAAACATGTGTATCCAATACTGACTCCAAATGAATGCGTTAGAAAAGTATGTATAGTGTTTTGGCTAAAATTTGGCAAGAATGCCATCGAGTTGTTCAAGGCTAGTATAGTGAATGATCAGATTACCCGTTCCATTTTTGCTAGGCCTAATCGTGACATTAGCACCTAGTTTGGTAGAAATATCTTCCTGCAGACGTAATAGGTCACGACTTTGAGTAACTGGTTTTTTCACAGGTACTTGTTCGATACGTTTGATTAGTTTTTCTGTTTCTCTGACTGAAAGTTGTTTATGCGCGATGAGATTGGCAATTTCAATTTGCTTGGCAGCATTAAGTGCAAGCAAGGCGCGTCCATGCCCCATATCGATTTTTCCTTGCATCATGAGATCCTGGACAGGCGGTGCAAGATTCAGCAGGCGTAATAAATTGGTAATCGCGCTTCTTGAGCTGCCAAGCGCATCCCCTGCTGTTTGATGAGTCATACCAAACTCGCGAATGAGG
>CAZIDT010000212.1:0-3556 GCA_964537855.1 uncultured Nitrosomonas sp. | reverse complement strand
GGGTTAGATTATTTTCGATTAAAAGGAGATCTGGAATGGCAACGCGAGCGCTTCCGTCGCCATATTCGGGCAGCCAAGGCGACTCAAAAACCGCTGATCATTCACACTCGCGAAGCAGCGGAAGATACATTGCGTATTATGCAAGAAGAAGGTGCATCTAGTATTGGTGGCGTCATGCATTGCTTTACTGAAAATTGGGAGATTGCCCAACGTGCAATCGAGATGAATTTTTATATTTCTTTTTCGGGTATCGTCACGTTCAAGAATGCTCACATTTTGAAAGAAGTTGCACGGAAAGTACCATTAAACCGCATGTTGATCGAAACAGATTCACCTTATCTTGCGCCCGTTCCGCATCGTGGCAAAACCAATCAGCCTGCTTTTGTAAAACATGTGGCGGAGGAAATTGCTCGGTTACGGGAAACGAGTCTCGATGAGATCGCTACCGCGACAACCGAGAATTTTAATATACTTTTCCGCTTACCTCATACGCCCCTTGCTGCTCATTAGCTTTAATTGGCTGTTAAAGTAAGCCACGTTCCGCAAATGAGGTAATGCCTTCGGAACTGACAATAAAGTGATCCAAAACTTTTACATCCACATACGCAAGCGCCTGCTTAAGTGATTGAGTCAATACTTCATCAGCCCGACTCGGTTCAGTATGGCCCGATGGATGGTTATGCGCAAAAATCATGGCTGCGGCATTATGATACAACGCACGTTTTATGATTTCTCGTGCATAAACACTGGTTTCAGTCAGTGTACCGCTGAATAATTCCTCACTTTGGATAACGTGGTTTCTAGCATCTAAAAAGAGACCCATAAACACTTCATGCTGTTTATTAACCAGGCAGAGACGCAAAAACTGTCGCACTTGTTGCGGTGAGGTCATCACATCACCCCGCTTTAATCCCGTTTCAAGAGCGCGCTGTGCCATTTCAAACGTTGCTTTAAGTTGAGCGTATTTGGCTGCACCCAGTCCAGGTATTTGGCAAAATGCTTGCTGATCAGCGTGAAATAACTCTGCCAAACTACCAAACCGATTCAATAATTCTCGAGCAAGATCGACAGCACTTTTTCCGGCAATACCCGTCCGTAAAAAAATAGCGAGTAATTCTGAATCAGAAAGACTGCTAGAACCATAGCGCAGTAACTTCTCGCGGGGACGATCAGATTCGGGCCAATCATTAATTGCCATAGCGTTTCTCTTGAAAATTAATCATGAGCCACTTAATCGGTCATTCAAAATAAAACTACATAATTGAAAAAATCATCGTAATATGTAATGCAAGTAAAGTAGTTATTCGCTTCAAGAAACCGACTAACCGATTATTGTGCAGTACAAACATGGTCAGTTCACTTACAGGAAAAAAACTAATTCTGGGCATAACCGGCGGCATTGCAGCGTATAAGACTGCTGAACTCGCCCGGTTACTCAAGAAAGATGGGGTCAGTATACAACCGGCTATGACTCAATCCGCCCTGCGTTTTTTAGGGTCCGAAACCATGCAGGCCCTGACAGGTAATCCGGTTTACACCGAACTCTGGGCAGATTCACTGCAGAATTCGATGGCGCATATTGGATTAACTCGCGGTAGCGATGCAATCCTAATTGCACCGGCTAGTGCCAACTTCATCGCAAAACTGGCGCAGGGGATTGCTGATGATTTACTTTCAACGCTTTGCTTAGCCCGCGATTGCCCCTTGATTATCGTTCCCGCGATGAACAAGCAAATGTTCGAAAACCCCGCGACCCAACGTAATCTCAAGACATTAGGTGAAGATCAAGTAACCATCTGGGGCCCTGCGGAAGGTGATCAAGCTTGTGGTGAAACAGGATTGGGACGCATGCTCGAACCTGAGCAAATCCAACAAGCCTTACATGATTTTTTTGAGCCCAAATGGCTTGATGGAAAAAACGTTCTGATTACAGCGGGACCCACTTATGAAGCCATCGACGCGGTTCGTGGCATCATCAATCTAAGCTCAGGCAAGATGGGATACGCTACTGCCAGCGCAGCGAGCAATGCAGGTGCCGCAGTTACCCTCATCGCAGGGCCGGTTCATTTACCCAAGCCACCGGTGCAAAAATTCATTAGTATTACCAGCGCAGAACAAATGTTAGAAGCCGTTAAAAAAGAAGTAAGCAACTGCGATATCTTTATCAGTGTTGCAGCGGTTGCAGATTACCGCCCTCAAACATACCAGCCACAGAAAATAAAAAAAGCCAATCAGCCGCTAACGCTTGAATTAGTTCCTAATCCGGATATTCTTCAGTATGTGGCCCACTTAAAAAAACCGCCATTTTGCGTTGGCTTCGCGGCTGAGACAGAAAAACTTGATCAATATGCCCAAAAGAAACGAGAACAAAAACGATTACCACTGATCGTCGCAAACCTTGCGCAAGAAGCAATGGGAGCCAATGAAAGTACATTAATTTTATTTGATGATCAGGGTAAACACGTTTTACCTCAAGCCTCTAAAACTGAACTTGCCCGCCAGTTAATTAAGCATATTGGGCAATTATTCGAAAAACAAAATGGTTAAAGGGCTTTTAACACACTGAACATCATTACTTAATTGGGGGATAAATTTTCCTATTCCAGCATGACTTAATGGGAATCTATTTAAATTTATTATGATTTTTAATCTATTAGGGTACGCATATTGAGTTACATGATTTTTTGTTGCAAACCAACTGCGCTAACTTTTAGAATTGATACAGTAGCTTAGTACGAGACCCGTCTAGCAAGTAACATTAATTTCTTGGAGGTTGTATGAGAGTAATATTATTTTTAGTGTTCATGATAAGTTCCTATGGCTATGCACAAAGTGGACACGATCATCAAAGCGATGCTCAAAAGAAAGGGGATCATCATAGTGAAATGCACGGTAGCGATCATCATGGCATGGGGGGTATGGGTGGAATGATGATGCATGGTGGCCATCACAAACTAGATAAGGCCACACTCAAGCATTTCTTTGAACCACTACCAGTATCCATCATCGATGAAAAGAAACATGCGGCTCTGATTGCACTCGGAAAAAAACTGTATCTTGATCCCCGACTTTCAATCAATGACACGATTTCTTGCAATTCCTGCCATCAATTGACCAATTTTGGTGTTGATAGCCAACCCACTTCCCCTGGTCATGACGGTACACGTGGCGGCAGAAATTCACCGACCACTTTCAATGCTGCACTACATATCGCCCAATTCTGGGATGGACGTGCTAAAGATGTTGAAGAACAAGCACTTGGTCCCATTCTGAATCCAATCGAAATGGGCATGCCCAATGAAGAGGCCGTGACCAACAAGCTGAAAAAAATCGACGAATACAAAACTATGTTCGCTGAAGCATTCAAGGATGAAAAGGACCCGATTCAATATAAAAATATCGGCAAAGCAATTGGTGCATTCGAGCGGACTTTATTGACCCCTTCACGTTTTGACGATTTTCTCAAAGGTGATGAAAATGCATTGAATGACGCGGAGAAACGCGGTTTGACAAAATTTGTCCATATGGGATGTGCAAATTGTCACAACGGTGTAGC
>CAZIDT010000211.1:0-3567 GCA_964537855.1 uncultured Nitrosomonas sp. | reverse complement strand
CTATTGCCCATCTTGCCGGCTCTGGCAGCGAGCTCTCCCATTCTTGAGGAGCATTTTACCGGTACCCTTGATCGTCGTATGGAGCAATATCTAACTCACCAAATTGCTATTCCAGAAACAATGGGGCAGGTGATACCTGAAACGGTCATGAGTGAATCGGATTATCGAGAGCATATTCTTAAACCGATGTATCGAGCCATTGCGCCATTTGACCCAAATGGAATCTTGCAGCATGAATGGTTAAATGTTCGGGCTGCTGTTCCTCGCTTTACTCGCAATGCAATTGAAATCCGTATTATCGATATGCAAGAATGCCTTGATGCTAATTTTGCGATTGCTGCTGCCGTGAGTGGCGTGGTCAAAACGATTTATCAGGAAAGAACAGCTCCGCTGGTCGATCAGCAAGCTATCGATACCGATTCACTTGTAACTATCCTACGGAATTGTATCCAGGATGCAGAGCAAGCAACGATCACCGATCCTGAATATCTCCGATTAATGGGTTTTCCAGAAAAGCAGGTTAAGGCAGGGCCATTATGGCATTACCTTCTTGAATCGGTGATAGAAACGCCGATCATTGATCCCTGGAAAAAAGGGTTAACGCTCATTCTCGAGCAAGGCTCGTTAGCGCGTCGGATTATAAAAGCCCTTGACCGAGATTTCAGCCGTCAACGATTACAGTTGATCTATGCTGAATTGTGTTATTGCCTGGAAGCCAATGAAATGTTTCAAGGGATCAGAAAGGGTTAGGCTCAAAAAGAGCTTCTTAACGGAATGATTCGATTTATTATTACTTGCGAGCACGGGGGCAATCGAATTCCCCCACCATACCGATCTATTTTTTATGGGCAAGAGGCGCTGCTTAAAAGTCATCGTGGCTATGACCCTGGCGCATTGACCATGGCAAAAGATTTGGCAGCTAAACTTAACGCCCTTTTAATTGTATCGGTTACGAGTCGGTTGCTGATCGATCTCAACCGGTCCATGGGACATCCCCATTTATTTTCTGAAGTGACTCAGCCGCTACCTAGTGCTATTAAGCAGGCAATTATTGCGAAATATTATGAGCCGTATCGTAACCAGGTTGAAAGCGCAATTGCTGAAGCAGTGGCTTGTGGAAATAGCATCATCCATATTTCCTCGCATAGTTTTACTGCTATTCTCAATGGAAAGGAGCGTTTCACGGATATTGGATTACTCTATGATCCATCGAGATCGCGTGAGCGTGAATTATGTTGTTTTTGGCAATCGAAACTCAAAGAAAATGGGTCTGAATTAACCACTCGGCGTAATTACCCCTATTTAGGTAAGGCGGATGGATTGACGAGTTATCTACGCCGTCAATTTCCAGCAGATCGATACTTTGGGATTGAATTAGAAATTAACCAGAAACACGTTGCTATGGGTGGAACGCATTGGCAGAAGTTGCGCCAACGATTAATTGGGGTAATGAGTAGGTTACCCTGATCACAGGTGGAAAGGGAGCATGCTTTAATTCGATTCATGCGCTTTTATAAGTACTATTTTGGAAATGATCTATAACAAAAAATATTTCGTACCATTTATTCAGCGATGGTTTTTTTACTTTGTGTTTGCATTCATGGCAACGCATGCTTATTCGAATGGCTCGACCCTTAAAATTGGAATTATCTCCCCGAAAGGGAAGGGAAGTAGCTCAGTACTCACGGGTGAATCCCACGAAGAGAGTATTAAATTGGCGTTTAGCCATTTACAGCCTCTACAAATCGGTGGTCTGCAAATCGAACTTGAACTGATCCCTTGGGATGATAATGGAAGCCCAGAGAAAGCGGCAGAAGGTGCATTGCGTTTGGCCCAAGAAGATCAAGTGGTTGCAATGCTAGGACCGGTCAATAGCGGTTCAACGAAAGCAGTGCTTACAAGACTGCGAGAGCATCAGATTGAATTGCCAGTCATTTCGTCATTATCTACAGCGCCGGGGTTGACTGCTTCCGGTTCACGGGATAAGAATTTTTTCCGTTTGATTTTTGATGACGCTGATCGCATGGGGCAATATGCAACATTTATTAAGCAGGAAAAAAGTAAAGAAGGCGAGCAGTTCTTTTTGTTTCTTTACGAGGATAGCCCCTTTGGTGAGGGGTTAAATCAATCGCTCAAGGATCGGCTTTATACGCCTAATATCGTAGCGCTACCTTGGAGCCAAGTTTTTCAGCCAAATTGTTCCACTAGTTCGAGTAATCAAAATTTAGGTGATCCTGATCAGTTACGCAGTGGAAAGTGCCTTACCGAAGATTTTAAAACATTACTAGATCAATCGAATATCAATAATGTTGTGTTGCTGGGGGATACCGCAGGCTCATTATCGCTGGTCAACGAGATAAAGTTATCGGGCTATGCTACAAGCCTTGATTATTTTTTTGTGGGTTCAAATAAGCGATTGTTTGATGAGGCGCCAACTGGAGCGCTAACCATTGGGGATCCGGTCCTCGATGTGACTCGAGCGCTAACCGCTGAATTAGGCAATCACTGGCATAAAATCTTAGATGTGTTTGAAGAGCGAGCAAAAAAAGATCGTGCGGACTTTATCATGACAGCCTATGAAGCGGCCATGGTTCTCCATAGTGCGTTGCGTATCGTACTGAAAGAGCAACAATCATTACCTGCCATCAATGAGCTGCGCAGTAAGTTATTAACCGTACTCGAAACAGCAACCTTTGATTCACTTGAGCCTTGGCGTAATATCAGTTTTAGTCAGGGAGAATTAGATCAGATACCGACAGCGCCGATCTATCGCATTACTCGTGGCGTTACCCGTGAAGATGCCATCAAGCATCATCCTTGGGTTCATTTATCAGTTAGTCCATTTAGCCCTTGGCTCGAATCGCCTGTAGCGGTCCAGCTCAATGCTTATGGGGTCGAATCAGGTAAATTAGGTGTATTTTGGATCGATGAAGTAACAAACCAAGCTTATTTGATCGAGGATCGTATGGTGCAATTCTCAGCAGGCCAAGCGCTAGAGCGCTTCAATTTGTTTAAGCGTGGTCGGTATCAGTTCAGAATGATGGATACTCCCTATTACCCCATCTTGACGGAAACACGTTTAGAGCACTCATTGACCTATTTGATCTCAGCGTTTGCAGCATTGGTTGGCGCCATTCTGGCAATCAGTCGACAACCCGTTACACTGGCCAATTCATTCGTTCGCATTGGATTGGGCGTCGTTACAGGATTGCTATTAACGTTTCTTTCATTTTATGGCCAACAGCTATCAAGCTGGATACCCTTGCCCACGTTTGGGAATGAGCCGATTGTCAATGCGCTGGTTACGGGTCTAATTGGTGGTTTCTTTGGGCCCCATTTTCTAGCAAACTTATTAGTTTCCGGGATAAGGCGATGGATTATTTCTGGTAAGTCTAAGGTTTCTGCTTAACTTTAAGCACGTTATGAGGCTCTAGGATTACAGAACTTTGTTATTAAATTTATTGCTTGCACTGATCACTCGGGCTGCATTACGGTAAGCTCGAATCCTAAAAGGATTGCTACCTTGGATCTCCAGTAAATCAGCGATTTCCTCAAAAATAGCAGCAA
>CAZIDT010000210.1:1707-3607 GCA_964537855.1 uncultured Nitrosomonas sp. | reverse complement strand
GTATGATTCGAATTGTCATAAACTGATGCATATAAAATTAACGTGATTTGCTACGAACATCCCCTCAATGAGAGAGTCCGCACCTTATTGCGACTCGAAAATTTATTCAACAAAGTAGATTTCTTTTCTAAGTGCAATACGCCGACAGAACATCATTCAGCGTTGGTAGCTTTATTTGAAATTCTAGATGTCACAAGTAGAGCCGATCTTAAATCGGATTTACTTCAAGAGTTAGAAAAACAAAGAACTATGCTCGAAAGTTTAAGGAAGAATCCTGATGTTTCGGAAGAAGCTTTAAACCAGATCTTGACTGATATCAAAGTCACCTTTAGAGATCTACTTAATATTCCTGGAAAAATTGGCGGCCATCTTCGCGACAATGAATGGTTGATGAGTATCAAGCAACGAATGAGCATCCCAGGTGGAGCCTGTGAATTTGATTTACCCTCCTATCATTACTGGTTAAGCCTATCACCAGAACATCGTCACCAAGACTTCAAAGTTTGGATAGAACCACTCATTCCAATTCGCGAAGGATTTAAAATCGTATTGATGCTACTTAGGAATAGCGGAAGAACTTTTCATTACACTGCCAAACAAGGGCAGTTCCAGCATACAGGCTCTGATCACATGGCGCACATGATCCGCCTCAGAATTGAAGAAAATTTACCTTGTGTTCCAGAAATTAGTGCTAATAAGTATGCATTAAGTATTCGCTTTATCCCATTTTCACCTGAACAAAAAGTTAAGGTTTATGAAAATGATATTGAATTTGAGTTAACGCTATGTAATTTATGATTCAAATTAAAATTCAGGCCCTATACTATTCTTTATTGATTGTCACTTAGTCAATGATTATTCTTGGGATAGAAACATCATGTGACGAAACTGGCATTGCTCTTTTTCATACTGAAAAGGGCTTATTATGTCACACGCTATATTCTCAAATTGAGATGCATAATGAGTATGGAGGCGTAGTGCCAGAATTAGCTTCTCGCGATCACATTAATCGGGTTTTACCTTTAATAAAGCAAAACCTAGCGATTGCTCAAATTGATCTCAAAGCGATAGATGCAATTGCCTATACTCAAGGACCTGGTCTCGCTGGCGCACTTTTAGTTGGAGCAAGTATCGCGAACGCCCTAGCATTTGCTTTACGTATTCCTATTTTAGAAATTCACCACCTTGAAGGACATCTACTATCGCCTTTACTCACTAATCCAAAAATTACATTTCCTTTTGTTGCTCTACTCATATCAGGAGGACATACTCAATTAATCAGAGTCGATAAAATTGCTCAATATACCCTTTTAGGCGAAACAGTAGATGATGCTGCTGGCGAAGCATTTGATAAAACGGCAAAACTATTAGGATTAGGATACCCAGGTGGGAAATCACTCTCTTTACTCGCTGAAAAGGGAAAAAGTGGGCGATTTGCTTTTCCCCGCCCCATGCGAAACAGTGGTGATTTCAATTTTAGCTTTAGTGGTCTTAAAACCGCAGTACAAACCCTAGTTAAAAATATTGAAACCACGGATCAGACCAAAGCAGATATTGCTCTTGCTTTTCAAGAAGCGGTTATTGATATTTTAGTTGAAAAATCACTTGCCGCACTTAAGCACTGTGATCTTAATGACCTTGTTGTTGCTGGAGGAGTCGGGGCGAATACGCAATTACGTCAAAAGCTTACACTTGAAGCCGCTAAATTAGATGCGTGTGTTCATTTCCCTGAATTAGCGCTGTGCACCGATAACGGCGCAATGATCGCCTTTGCAGGCGCTATGCGCATCAGTAACCAAGGTAAAAGTTCTCTAAAACATTCCAACTTTGGTTATACAATCAACCCACGATGGAACCTAGAAACAGCATAGTGAGGCTATCCCCATCGAATGAGATTAAT
>CAZIDT010000210.1:0-1607 GCA_964537855.1 uncultured Nitrosomonas sp. | reverse complement strand
GCAAGAAATGAATAATCATCTGCTAATTTCTTTTTTTACTTCGATTACTCTGTCTTTGATTCTGATCAATTCCGGTTTTTTACAAGCAAGTACGAATCGAACTTTGATCGAATTTATAAATAAAGGTAAGACAATTCAAATCTTACCTTTAGCTGAGATTGATCAGCATTTGACTAAGCAAACATTAAAAATATTTGAAGTTCACGAGAAACAAGAACGAATATATCAAGTCTATTCGGCGACAACGCTATTTGATTTTATTTTTGGGAGCGACTGGCGCACAGCAGAAGAAATCATTTTTATATGTGAAGATGGTTACCAACCGAGCATTCCTGTCACAAAATTTTTGCAACATGATGCCTACTTTGCTTTTGCCAGTGCAGATCAACAACCTTTTACCTTAAGGAACTTGCTCCAAAACAATGAAAAAGTTCAACTAGGTCCCCTTTATCTGATATGGAATAATCTAAATTCTAGTGACTTACTTAATGAAGGCGCTGCCGATATGCCTTATCAAATCACAGGGATCGAACTCACCACTTTTGCAGCACGTTTCCCAGCAATCTTTCCACCCAGCAATGCATCGGCTGATGCACAACGTGGGTTCTTACACTTCCGTAAGCACTGCTTCGCCTGCCACACTATTAATGGCGAAGGAAGTGGAAAAGCGATGGAGCTCAATTATCCAGTTAGTGTTACAGAATATATTCAGCCTGCCTATTTAAAATTATGGATCGATAACCCTACTGCAATCCGATTTAATTCTAAAATGCCACCATTAGCTGCTGAAATACCTAATCGAAATAAAGTAATCGATGAAATTATTGCTTATCTGGTTGCTATGCGCACGATAAAACCGCAACCCCAAATTACACACAGTCACAACACACGTCGGCCTGATGATAACTGAAATTAAAACGCTCTTAATTTTCTTCTTTACCGCAATCGCTGAAATCGTAGGTTGTTATCTTCCCTACTTGTGGCTTAAAGAAGGTAAAAGCATTTGGTTATTGGTTCCTGCAGCATTTAGTTTAGCGCTCTTTGCTTGGTTACTTTCACTTCACCCGACTGCTGCTGGGCGGGTCTACGCAGCTTACGGTGGTGTTTATATTTCAGTAGCAATCTTTTGGCTTTGGGCCATTGACGGAATCAAGCCTACTCTATGGGATATAACGGGCGCAATCGTTGCCTTGATAGGAATGGCTATTATCATGTTTGCGCCTCGTAGTACCTAAGATAACTCACCTATTAAGGATTGCCTGGCTCTACCGCCTGTTTACCTTTGATAAACTGAGTATAGACCATAACTGGAATTGCTAGATCTTCGAGGTGATTTCGAATAAGTGGCATCACACTGTCCCAATCTAGACCACCAACCCCTGTCGCGAGACGAGGTAACGCAATACTTTTAAAACCTTCTTTCTCGATTAAGTGCCTACAAGCACGTAGTGCATGATTTACATTTTCTATGCTAGCTTTACCGGGCTTACTGTTATGGCTCTGTGATTCTTCCTGTGTCAGTAAATTAAGGATATGCACTCCTCCAGTACCTGACCACAACCATCCCCCCCCCACTTTGGGATGGGTTGTCTGACAGTAGTGCCTAA
>CAZIDT010000209.1:0-3619 GCA_964537855.1 uncultured Nitrosomonas sp. | reverse complement strand
GCACAAAATTTAACGACTTATGTTTTAGAAATTGTTCCAGACAAAATAAAAAATTTAGATTCAGCAATTGATGAGTTATCGAAACTCATTGAAATTACACCCGTCGATCGTAGGCGCTTCGAAAAATTACGGAAAGAAAATACGCGCTTTAAAAGCTTACCCATTAGAACTCGCTTATCTGATGCTGAGGTTGCACGTTTTGCAGCCAACCGGTACCGTTTCCCAGGCATGGAAATCAATGCACGATTACTGCGCCACTACCCCCATGCTGAATTAGTTTCGCATGTCATTGGTTATATCGGGCGTATTAGTGATAAAGATCTTGAAATACTTGAAAGCAATAATGCGTTAGAAAATTATCGGGGTTCCTCCCATATTGGAAGAATTGGTATTGAGCAAAGTTATGAAAAAGAATTGCATGGTATTACTGGATTTGAGCAAGTAGAAACGGATGTAGCCGGTAGATCTGTCAGAACGTTATCACGCACACTGCCCATCGCTGGAAGCGATTTAATCCTTTCATTAGACTTAAAACTACAACAAGCAGCAGAGCGCGCATTCGGTGAATACCGTGGCGCATTAATCGCAATGGATCCCAACAATGGTGAAATTTTGGCATTTGTCAGTAAACCTGGATTCGATCCTAATTTATTTGTTGATGGTATCGATCACATCAACTGGAAATTACTGAATGAATCCATTGATAAACCGCTCAATAATCGCGCATTACGTGGCGTATATCCCCCCGGTTCAACTTATAAACCCTTTATGGCACTTGCCGCATTAGAATTGGGTAAACGATCACCGGATTATTCGATTAGTGACCCAGGATTCTTTAGTCTACCGGGAAGTTCACATCGATTTCGAGATTGGAAAGCGGGTGGCCATGGTAGAGTCAATCTCCATAAATCACTCGTTGTCTCCTGTGATACTTATTATTATATGCTCGCAAATGATCTCGGCATTAACGCTATTTATAACTTCATGGGTCAATTTGGATTTGGAAAAAAAACAGAAATTGATATACCCGGTGAGATTGTTGGATTATCACCTTCTCCTGAATGGAAAATGAAACGTTTTAAACAGAATTGGTATCCGGGTGACACTATTTCAATTGGAATCGGGCAAGGATATAATTTGGCGACTCCGCTGCAATTGACTTTTGCCACAATGATTCTGGCAAATAATGGCCAAGCTTTTCGCCCTCACTTTGTAAAGCAGATACACGACAGCAAAACAGGTCGGTTATACGAGAACATGATTAAACAACTCTATCCGCTTAATCTCAAAAATGACAATTTGATGCGAGTACGGAATGCACTGATTGATGTTACGCGACCTGGAGGGACTGCAGCAAGAGCCGGCGCTAACGCTAGTTACACTTTTGCAGGCAAAACCGGTACTTCTCAGGTTATTAATATCAAACAGGGTGAACGTTATGTTGCGAGTAAAATCAACGAACGTCATCGGGATCATGCGATGTTTATTGCTTATGCGCCAGCAGAAAATCCCAAAATCGTAGTAACGGTTCTCGTAGAAAATGGGGGCTCTGGCGGATCAACTGCTGCACCGATTGCTCGAAAAGTTTTTGATTATTATCTATTAGGACAGACACCAGAACCATTGCAATCCGATACCGCCAGTAATCGCCGTGACTAATTCATGACTCATCATAATTTTCTCTTTACGAAAGTTTCGATTACTCACTAACCGACTGGTTGCTACTAAATGGAAAGCATTGATCGAATCTGGCAATATTGTACACGCTATATCGATGGCTTCTTATTGGGTGCCATTTTTCTATTGATGATAACAGGCCTAATTGTACTCTACAGTGCAAGTGGAGGTAACTTCAATCGAGTTAGTGGTCAGTTTGTTAATATGCTAATTGCGGTATTTATTATGTGGACTATTGCAAATATCCCACTTCAACAGCTGATGCGACTCGCAGTACCGTTATATTTTATTGGTATCATTTTATTGATTGCTGTCGCTCTATTTGGCGAGGTTCAGAATGGAGCGCGACGGTGGTTAAATCTTGGAGTTACACGCATCCAACCTTCCGAACTGTTAAAAATAGCAGTACCATTAATGATGGCTTGGTATTTTGAAAAAACAGAAATAAAGTTACGTCTTCGCGATTATGCGGGTGCGGCACTTATTTTAATATTACCGGTGCTCTTGATTGCTCGCCAACCTGATCTTGGAACTGCCATATTGATTAGTGCGAGTGGATTTTACGTATTATATCTTGCCGGTTTATCCTGGCGAATAATGGCTGGACTGGCAGTCATCGCTGCAGCTGTCATTCCTTTATTCTGGTCATTTGGCATGCATGATTATCAACGCAAGCGTGTACTAACGATGTTAGATCCATCACAAGATCCGCTTGGCGCGGGTTATCATATCATTCAATCGAATATTGCGATTGGGTCAGGTGGCATTACAGGAAAAGGTTGGCAAAATGGCACTCAATCGCAACTTGATTTTTTACCAGAGCAAAGTACAGATTTCATTTTTGCTGTATTTTCAGAAGAATTTGGATTAGTGGGCAATAGTTTATTATTATTACTCTATCTCATCATTATCGGGCGCTGCATCTATATAACTGCTAATGCGCCTACACAATTTACGCGTCTTGTAGCTGGCTCTATAACGCTGACTTTTTTTACATACGTATTCGTTAATATGGGCATGGTTAGTGGCATTTTGCCGGTTGTGGGTGTTCCACTTCCATTAATTAGCTACGGTGGTACGTCATTGGTTACCATGCTCTTGGGATTTGGTATTCTCATGAGCATCCAGACCCACCCTAAGCTAGTCAAATCATGAGGTGCCTTCAAATGTATTTTAAGAAAGATCTTTTTCTCGCACTCAAGAATGTCAAACATAGTAATTTAAGCTGGCTTGGTTTATTCTTAACTTTCACGCTACTTTATGGGTGTAGTAGCCCTTCTCCCCACGTTCGCTCAGGTGAAAAAGTTACAATGGAACCTTCTTCCTCATCTACTGTAACTCAAAGTAGAAATTACTATCTCGATGACGGCCCTGAAGAGAATCCACCTGCGGACTTAGACACTATTCCTAGCGCAACTCCACAACCAGAGACAATCAGACCTGCGAACATGAGGCCTTATATGGTTTTCGGACAAGTCTATACACCGATGACGAGTATTGAACCTTACAAACAAAAAGGTATCGCATCTTGGTACGGCCGTCGTTTTCACGGCAAACCGACCGCTTCAGGTGAAGTTTACAACATGTATGCGATGACAGCAGCTCACCCTACGCTACCGATCCCGAGCTATGCACGCGTGACAAATCTAAATAATGGCAAGTCCATCGTTGTAAGAATTAATGATCGAGGCCCTTTTATTGCTAATCGACTTATTGATCTTTCCTATACCGCTGCTTTTCAGCTCAATATACTCACAAATGGAAGTGGGCCGGTTGAAGTTGAAAGTATCCTGCCACAAAACAATCAGTTTGCTTTAAATCAGGTGAGTCAGCCACCAAAAACTAATCCAATCAATCAAACCAGCCAAATTTTTTTGCAATTAGCTGCATTTGGTTCAAAACATAATGCAGATAAATACCTGTTACAAATTCGCCAAGAGCT
>CAZIDT010000208.1:0-3641 GCA_964537855.1 uncultured Nitrosomonas sp. | reverse complement strand
GTATGATTTCAATTACTGCGAACTTGGGTGATGCTAAAAGTACACTGACCCATCCCGCCACAACAACTCACGGCAGAATAAGTCAAGAAGCTAGAGATGCTGCAGGTATCTCTGAAGGATTACTAAGAATCGCAGTAGGACTAGAATCTCCTAAAGACATCAAAGCTGATATTCTAAAAGGACTCAAAAACTAACCACAGGATCTAGTCCAATAAGCGAAAGCAACGGAAGAACTATTTATTACTTCTTAGTTGATCTCAAATTTAAAACTTCGCTGCTTAGTTCAATTATTTTATTTCACTGATTACATTAAATAAACATTAATTACTTTGTTGCTCACTCAGTTAACTTCTTTGAAGTTTTGCTAAAATTTATAAACAATAAATCAATAATCAGACTAATTTATTTAATCGTACCCATCTAATTCATCATTCCCAGGAATTACTAATAAAATGATTCGTCGCTTACTGCCTGGCCCCGTGATCGTATTAGCCATCCTTATTTTATTCACATTCTGGCTAGATCAATCAGTTCATCAGCCTAAAAAACGTTACGATACCGACCAATCAAAAAATCCTGATTATGTTATCGAAAACCTATCAGGAGTTCAGATGGTTTACGATCAATCAGCTGAGCGACATTTCACTGCCAAAATATTGAAGCATTATCCAATTACTAACATTTCAGAGCTTGAGCAGGTTCACTTTATCAATAACCAGCCGAATGAACCAACATTAAAAATTAAAGCAGACTCAGCTGAGCTTTCAAGAGGAATTGAAACTATCTACCTATTTGGAAATGTTAATGTCGTTCGGGGTAATGAGGCCAATAAAGACATTGTTACAATGATAACTGACTCCCTATACTTGGTACCTGATCAAGAGATCGTAAAAACTGATCAGCCGGTAACGATAACGAAAATGAATACCATCGTTAATGCAGTAGGAATGCAGCTCAATAATAAGACAGGCATCATTGAACTCCACTCAAAAGTAAGGGCTCGGGATGTCAAACTATGAAGCACAAAAGATGAAACCGATATTGCGCAATACTACCTTGATGTGTCTTACTTCTAAACAGCTACGATTGATTAGCTACTTACTCGTGATGGTCACTGGCGTATTACTCCCTGGTTTGGCTTTTACTGAGCGTGCAGATCGCAATAAACCAATTCAATTAGAATCTGATAGTGCTACTGTCGAAGACTATAAACGAAAAGATGCCTTTCGTATCAGTACTTTTGTCGGCAATGTTGTTCTCACTCAAGGCACAATCGTGATTAAAGCAGATAAGATAATCATGAAAGAAGATCAAAAAGGCTATCGATACGCAACAGCCCATGGTAATTTGGTAAGTTTTCGACAAAAAAGAGATGGCGTAAATGAATTCATCGAAGCTTGGAGTCAACGCGTCGAATATGATGACAAAACCGACAAAATCGAATTATTTGGTAAAGCTCGATTAAAACGGGGACCCGATGAAGTGAAAGGAGATTACATTTCTTATGATGTCGCCCGGGACTTTTTCCAAGTTAAAGGGAGCAATACGAAAAGTGAAGTTGAGAACCCAGATCGTCGCGTTCGCGTTGTCATCCAACCTAAAGCAACCCCTTCTAAAGTAGATGATGACTCAGAAAATTAGAATTTTAGCCATGGTAATCAATCGTTTATCCTATGAGTATCTTAAGCGCTAAAAATTTAAAGAAAAGTTATAAATCGAGAACCGTCGTCAAAGATGTTTCTTTTTCAGTCGGTAGCGGCGAGGTCGTTGGCTTATTGGGACCCAATGGCGCTGGTAAAACCACTTGCTTTTATATGATCGTCGGTTTAGTTCCGTTATGCGGTGGTGAAATCTACCTGGATGACCGTAATCTAAGTAAATTACCCATTCATGAGCGAGCACGTCTGGGTTTGAGTTATTTACCTCAAGAAGCTTCTATTTTTAGACGTTTGTCGGTTGAAAAAAATATTCTGGCTGTCCTGGAACTTCAAGATTTGAGCACAGACGAAATACAGCGGCGGTTAGAAAATCTACTGCATGATCTGCATATTAGCCATTTGCGTGAAAATATGGGGATTAGTTTGTCAGGTGGTGAACGCCGGAGAGTAGAAATTGCCAGAGCGCTCGCATCACAACCTAACTTTGTGCTGCTAGATGAACCATTTGCAGGGGTGGATCCCATTGCCATTATCGATATCCAGAAAATTATCCGTTTTCTGAAAGATCAAGGCATTGGCGTCCTGATTACAGATCATAATGTGAGAGAAACACTTGGTATTTGTGATCGAGCTTATATCATTAGTGATGGAACAGTCTTAGCAAGTGGAAAGCCAGATGAAATCATCAATAACGAGCAAGTTAGAGAAGTTTATTTAGGGGAACATTTCCGGCTTTAGTCATGAAACCAACACTACAGCTAAAACTTACCCCAAATCTAACGCTGACACCTCAGTTACAGCAATCTATTCGTTTACTGCAACTTTCAACTCATGAATTAAATCAAGAGATAGAGCGCATGGCTCAGGAAAATCCCTTGTTAGAATTGGAAAATTCAATTCATGAACAACCCTATGCGGATGATACGCCTAGTGAAAACCAATTATCCTCAACACTTTCAAATGAAGAAAGTATACAAAGCGAGGATTCGTATCTCAATAATAATGAATTATTGCCAAGTAATTCTTCTGAGGTTGAACCTGAATGGTATGGTGATCAAGATAGCCCATATACTAAACGAAACGATGATGAAGATGAGTGGGATTTATTTCAACAAACGGCTGAATCGATCAGTCTTCGAGAACATCTTGCAACACAAGTTAGCCTCAGTCAAATTGATGATCGGGAACGAAAAATTGTAGGGTTACTCATTGATAGTCTTGATGATGCGGGCTATTTAAGCCAAGATTTAGTAGAGCTTTTAGAGCTCATTCCTTCTGAACTGGATATTCAGCTACAAGATCTTGAAGCTGCGCTCACACACCTGCAACGGCTTGATCCACCTGGGATTGGAGCACGTAATTTGCGCGAGTGCCTCACACTGCAATTACAATCACTTCCAGAAACGACACCCTTTCGTGATAAAGCTCTACAACTCGTTACGACTGATCTTGAATGTTTAGCGGCAAAAGATTTTAGGCAAATTAAAAAAATGCTACAGTGCGATGATCACTGTCTTCGCGCCATACAGCAGCTAATCACTCATCTCAATCCACGTCCAGGTGAGGCGTATAAAAATGATTTTGCTCGTTATATCGTTCCAGATGTAATCGCTGTCAAATCCGAAGAAACCTGGATTGCAAAGCTCAATCCCGGCTCTTTACCGCGACTTAGTATTAACCACCTCTACGCAAACATTCTCAAGCAAAATAAGAATGAGTCCACACAATCTTTAATCGGTCAACTCAATGAGGCCAAGTGGCTCATTAAAAATATTCAGCAGCGTTCAGATACGATCCTTAGGGTATCCAATGAAATTGTTGCGCGGCAACAAGATTTTTTTGAAAATGGCGCGGTTTCGATGCGACCGCTGATTATGCGCGAAATTTCAGAATCCCTCGAGCTTCATGAATCGACAGTCTCACGCGTCACGACCCAAAAATTCATTCATACCCCCCATGGTATTTTTGAATTGAAATATTTCT
>CAZIDT010000207.1:0-3644 GCA_964537855.1 uncultured Nitrosomonas sp. | reverse complement strand
TACAATCCTATACAAAAGAGATTTTGCATGAAATTGGCAAAATGCTTAATGATGTACCAAACAAAATTAGCCTATCGGGACATACAGACGCAACCCCCTACCCCTCTGGTGAAAAAAGCTATAGCAATTGGGAATTATCTGCTGACCGAGCAAATGCATCTCGTCGAGAACTTATCGCAGGAGGTATGGATGCGAATAAAGTCCTTCGTGTTGTAGGATTGTCTTCTGCTGTTCTATTTGACAAAGAAGATCCCTTTAGTCCATTCAATCGTCGTATCAGTATTATCGTTATGAATGAAAAAGCTGAGAAAGCTATTATAGAGGAAGGACCGACTACTGATATTAGTAATAAGGATGAAATTACTAAGGAAAAGATTGTTGATCCCCCTACTCAACCTTAGCAATTTTTTCTACTCATTACATTTGTAGGAAAATGAAATATCCTTCGATAACCGCGTTACTCATCCAGGCAGCTACTTGGCTTATATTATTAATTTTTCTATCTTTTTTATCGATAGAAATTGAGTTAATTGAGCTAGTATTCTATCAAGGAATATTTGCTGCAGTTGTTAGCTGCTACTTCAGAATGGCTATCTGGTGGTTCTTTATTCATTTATTCTTTGCCCCTGCTGTATTTATAGCACTATCTTTCAATTTTCCTCCTCTAGGTTACTTGACGATTTTTGTGCTACTCATCCTAATTTATGGGAATATTCATCGGACTCAGGTCCCTCTTTACCCTTCTAGCAAGGCTGTTGCAAATGCAATATTAACTTTGTTTCCAAGAAATAAAGCGTTCTCACTGATAGATCTTGGTTCAGGAGGCGGAAAATTACTTACCTCCCTGAGCAAGTTGAACTTAAACGGAGAATTTTATGGGGTTGAGGCCGCAATTCTACCTTTCCTAGCGAGCAAAATCAGAGGACTTTTTTCTCAAAGCAATTGCAGTTTTTCCTGGGGAAATTTTTGGCAATATAATCTTTCGTCTTATGACATAGTCTATGCGTATTTATCACCCGCTCCAATGGGTAAACTTTGGAAAAAGGCCATACGAGAAATGCGACCAGGAAGTATTTTGATAAGTAATTCGTTTGTAATTCCTGATGTTCCTCCCTCAGAATCGATCACGATTGATGACTTCAATAATTCTGTTCTTTATATTTGGAAAATTTGATTTTATTTATTGACGTCTCCATGTTGTTCCTTGTGGTGAATCTTCAAGTATGATCCCAGCTTCGGAAAGCAAACTCCGTATCTGATCAGCCAGCTCAAAATCACGATTCTTTTTTGCTTCTAAGCGTTGATTAATCAGCAAGTCAATTTTAATTTCAGAAAATTTTTCTTCTTTTTCGCTTACTACTAAGCTTTGCTGAAGGTATTTCTGTGGTTCTTGCTGCAATAAACCCAGCATGCTCGCCAACGATTTGAGTAACCTCGCATCCTGGGGTTTTTGAGATTTATTTATTTCACTGGAAAGATTGAATAAGATAGCAATTGCCTCTGGGGTATTAAAATCATCATTCATAGCCACTCTAAAACTTTGTGCATAGGGATTATCCCAATCAATCTCACTAACACTTGCTACTGCTTCATACCCTTTTAGTGAGATATAAAGCCGGTCAAGTGCGTTTTTAGCACTGACAAGATGCTCAAGAGAATAATTTAGAGGGCTCCGATAATGTGCACGTAAAATAAAGAAACGAATTACCTCTGCTTGGAAATTTTTTAAAATTTCACGTACAGTAAAAAAATTTCCCAAAGATTTAGACATTTTTTCGTTGTCTACCCGAACAAATCCATTATGCATCCAATAATTTACATAAGTCTCCTCATTTGCACCTTCACTTTGAGCAATTTCATTTTCATGATGTGGAAACTGCAAATCTTGTCCACCACCGTGAATATCAAAATGTTGTCCTAAAAAATGTCCACTCATTGTCGAACACTCAATATGCCAACCAGGACGCCCATTTCCCCAAGGAGACTGCCAGTAAGGTTCCCCAGGTTTAACAGATTTCCATAAAACAAAATCAAGAGGATCATGCTTGTGACGATCGATTCCTACCCTCTCACCAGCTCGGAGATCGGATAATGATTTCCCCGAAAGTTTTCCGTAACCAGGAAAGTGATGCACAGAAAAAAATACATCTCCATTATCAGCTACGTAAGCACAGTTTTTCTCAATTAACTTACAAATAAAAGAAACCATCTCCTCCACATGATGAGTTGCACATGGTTCAAAAGTTGGTTTTAAGGTTCCGAGAGCATCGGCATCTTCATGCATAGCCTTGATGAAGCGACTGGTTAATGTTTCTATTGACTCATTCATCTCTTGAGCACGTTTAATTATTTTGTCGTCAATATCTGTGATATTACGCACATAGATAACGTGATATCCGATTGATTGTAACCAACGAACAACCATATCAAATACAACTAATACACGTCCATGGCCCAGATGACAAAAGTCATATACCGTCATACCGCAAACATAAAGTTTTACTTCGCCTGGTACTAATGGAATAAACGCTTCCTTTGCTCGAGTTAAGGAGTTATAAATTTTTAGCATCGTAACTACAATTAAATTGTGAGATATAAATAGACTTTATTGATAGAATCAACCTATAAGATAAGGTTGAACGGATTTTATTAATTTGGGATTCTAGCAGTAGCACCAACTGGTGTATATTTTCTCCTTTCATTTCATTATTACTGATTGAATAAATTATTATTATGATAAGACTAATTGCGCTATTACTTGCGTTATCGATTAATCTTTCCGCATTAGCTGCTCAGCCAATCGTGAGGATTGATACAAATTTAGGTTCAATCTCATTAGTGCTATATCCTGACAAAGCACCTAAAACGGTAGAAAATTTCTTGCATTATGTCCGTGACAATTTCTACGCAGAAACAATTTTTCATCGCGTTATTCCCAATTTTATGATTCAAGGAGGTGGGTTTGATCAAGCATTAGTTCAGAAGCCGACAAATCAACCAATTATGAATGAAGCTGCAAATGGTTTGAAAAACGAGATTGGTACAATAGCAATGGCCAGAACGAGTGATCCTCATTCGGCTACCTCACAGTTTTTTATCAATGTAGCAAACAATTCATTTCTTAATTATTCGTCTCCAACTGCCCAAGGCTATGGTTATACCGTTTTTGGCAAGGTAATCGAAGGGATGGATATCGTAAACAAAATTGCAGCACTCCCAACTGGTCCTAGGGGAATTTTTGCTAAAGACGTACCCAAAGACACAGTAGTGATTAAGGCAATCGAGCTTCTTTCTGAAAATAAAGATTAAACAAATCGATTCATTATAGGTAAATCAAATGGTTAAATTTCATACTAATTATGGCGTAATCACACTCGCGTTATACGATGAGCAAGCGCCGCTTACAGTAAAAAACTTCCTGACTTATGTGAGTAATGGTCACTATGACAATACATTGTTTCATCGCGTCATTGATAATTTTATGATTCAAGGAGGCGGGTTCAATGCTGAGATGGAGCAAAAGAAAACCCTTGAACCAATTCAGAACGAAGCAAGTAATGGGCTAAAAAATGAGATTTATACGATTGCAATGGCTCGAACTTCAGACGTTCATTCCGCAACCTCACAGTTCTTCATTAATGTTA
>CAZIDT010000206.1:0-3645 GCA_964537855.1 uncultured Nitrosomonas sp. | reverse complement strand
GGGTTCTTGGTTAATGCAACTAAGACAATATAACCAAATACCATCAGTGCTAAAATCCAAGCAGTTATTTTTGTTGTGCGGGTTTTACCAAAACGTAAGGCGACCATGCCGAGTAGGATATAAGACAATAATCCCAGTACTTTTGCGGTTAACCATGAATTATCGATGGGATTTTGCTGGATTGCACTCGCTAACAGAATTGCACTTAGCAGTAATATAGTATCGTTAACATGCGGTAAGATTTTGACCCAACGTCGTTTTAGCCTGTCTGATACACGGATCATCCACAGACCACGAAGTAGGAATAGGCAGAAGCTGATCGATACGCTGGTAACATGAATCAGCTTTAACAGTGTATAGCTCATCATAAACTGAGTGGGAACCAGCCATGGCTTCCTGCGACCGCGCCTGCTGTAGTAATTAAGCTAATACTCAGCATTACCCAATGCATTCGGAGAATTAAATTAAACGCTGCTTTTGGTTTTGCACGAGCTTGATTGATAAACCACTTATGGAGGACTAGGGGTTCCAAAAGAAATAACATGATTGAAAACATTATCCATACAAAAACCATAGCATGCATCCACCAGTAACGAGGCTCCGCGAAACGACTCCAGGCATCTAGCAAATAAGTCATATATAAACCGCTAATACCAACGAGTAGCGTTGTAAATCGAGCTTGTGTTGCAAAACGACTTTCTACTAACTCAAAAAATTCGACCTGGTCTTGCTCGGATTTAAATTGTCGAACCGCAGGCAGCAGAACAGTCGTTACCATGGCTACTCCTCCAATCCACAGTACGACCCCCAGCATATGTAGAACTCTAGCCAGCGCAAATTCATCCATAAGTCCGTCGTTCAGTGGTTAATTTGGCGTGGTAGTTAAATTTCTATGTTAGAAACCCACTCTAGCGCTTCATCGTAATCCAAAAAAACAGCCACATCGGCGTCAATGAAAAGGTTGGAAACCCATGCACTCCAGGCTTGCCATTGATCGTCTGTCACGACGGCAACACGACCGAATTCGCTGCCATGTTCACGCATAAATTTAATTTCTTCCCAAGCGACATCGACAGAGTAGTCAACCATGTCACGCCAATCGAATAACAAATTAGCACGACCATCGAAATGGTATTGATGTAAAACCTTATCCTCAAAATCTTTGTAATCAGCTAACGTAAATTCCCCAATAACAGCAACTACCACAGTATTCTGGGTTTTTTCAATATTGATCATGATTTAAATGCTCCCAAGTTGTATTGTTATGTAATGGGCACCGGGCAATTCGTTAATTTAAGAATTGCGGATACCCTTGGGTACCACTCGGATGCTTAATATTCCACCTAAAATGATTAATCCCATTCCTGCCCATGCTGAAATAGGCAGTACCTCTTCCCAAAAATAAACATCCCATAATCCAGAGAATAATACCGTACTATAGGCGAGTGCACCAATGACCATTGTTTTACCCATCCGATAGGCTCGCGTCAAGGCTAATTGAGCTAACGTTGCGGTTAGGCCCACACCAATCAATAACATCAGATTATGCGGTGTAATTGAACTAAATTGGGTCAGAGTCAACCAAATACCAGTGATAATAGTCGATATCAAGGTGAAATAAAAAACAACGAGCCAGTCCGATTCACCAAGTTTTCCTAATTGTTTTACATTGAAATGCGCGATACTAGCCAACAAACCAGAAATAACCCCTAACATGCCAGCAAATAACTGATTTTCATTGAGCGTGGGCTGTAACAACAATAAAACACCGGTAAAACCAAGCATCACCGCACAGGCGAGCGGCCAGTGTAGATGTTCTTTGAGTATCAGCGTTGCTAAGAAGATTAAAAATAAAGGCCAAGTATTGTTGAGTGAAACTGCTGTGGCTAAAGGAAGTTGAGTGAGGCAATAAAAAAAGAGTAACAGCCCACCTAATCCAAATAATCCACGCCAGCAATGGATTTTCCAGTGGATCGTTGCTATCGGTTTGCGAGAAGCGGTTAAAACTAGGAATGTCACGATCAGGCCAAACAACGAGCGGTAAAATACCAATTCAGTACTGGTAAAATGTGCTGCCCCCAATTTTACAAACAAGCCCATACAAGCAAACATGAAGCCTGCTACAAGCATCCATAATGAGTGCATCGGGTTAATCGTTTAATGAAAGAGCTGAAAAGGGCTAGCGAATAAAAGGCCCAATTTCACGACGTAAAAATTGATGAAAATGAGCCATACCTTCTTCCATTGGAATTTGATAAGGACCAAATTCATTGATTTTTTGCTGATAGAGCGCACGCCGACCTTCAGTCATACGACGACATATTTCTCGATCTTCCAGCGCAGTTTCTCGATAGGCTGCTTGTTCTGCGGCAATGAACTCACTTTCAAATAAGGCGATTTCTTCTGGATAGTAAAATTCGACGACATTGGTACAGCTTTCAATCCCAGTCGGAATGATGGTGCTTACAATCAGAGTATGTGGGTACCACTCTAACATGATGTTCGGGTAGTAAACTAACCAGATTGCACCATGAGAAGGATTTTGATTATCGTTATAGCGCAACACTTGCTGATGCCACTTTTCATAGACCGGCGAGCCTGCTCTGTCAAATCTTGGATTTGTTCCCACGACTTGCACGCTATACCAATCGCTAAATTCCCAAGTAAGGTTGTTGATATCAACAAAATGACCTAAACCTGGATGATAGGGTTCTACATGATAATCTTCCAAGTAAACTTCGATAAATGTTTTCCAGTTACAGGCGTAATGATCGATTTGCACGTGATTTAGAATATGATTAGAGAAATCGAAATCTTTAAGTACGCTCAAGTTGGCAAAATCTTGGGTCACATTTCTTTGGCCCGCAAATAGCATTCCATTCCACTGTTGTAAACTGGTTTTGCCAAGATCTAAACAAGGGTTTCGACTGAAATAGGGGGCACCCATTAACTTTCCATCCATCGCATAGGTCCAGCGATGAATCGGGCACACAATATTTTTGGTATTGCCATGACCTTCGAGCAAAAGCGCCTGACGATGGCGACAGATATTTGAAAGTAACTCAATTCCATTTTCATTACGCACTAATACCTTTGAATCATTCATCCATTTTAAAACGTAGTAATCGCCAAGATTAGGAATCATTAATTCGTGTCCAATGTAACCGGGACCTTGATCAAATAATCGTTCTTTCTCAATTTCATAGATTTGTTGATCAAGATACCAACTAATCGGAAGCGATTGAGATTTTTCGGTTAAATTGGGTAATTCAGCAGGATTCGACATAAACAATCAGTTAATTATCAAATGATGTAATCAAATTCAAAGTTTGATTGACCAACTAAGTGTGTAAGCATTCAAAAAAATTAGAAAAAAATAAATTACATCTATACTTTTTAGCGGATGTGAATTTATCATTCAGCTAGGTTTGGTTTTGAGGGTTATAATTATCCAAAAGATTAACAAGAAATCTGAGCGCGATATTATCCTATTATTTCATAAGATTACAATCTTAGGGTTGCAGTAAATATCGCATCTATTGATTAACATAAATTGGGAAGAATCATTTCGATGAAATTGAATCAACAAACAAGAAAAATAGGGTTAATTATATCTAGTCTGTTCCTCCTAAGCTTAGCTGCCTG
>CAZIDT010000205.1:0-3678 GCA_964537855.1 uncultured Nitrosomonas sp. | reverse complement strand
ATTAAGAATTTGCGTAAAATTCTAGAATTTTACATGAAGTATTTGTGATCAAGCACTTAAGTTATGGGTTAAATACAAAGTATTTAGTAAACTTAGCTAGCGCAGAGTATAAAGTGTAATAAATGAATACAAGCTGAACGAATTATTCTAAAGAAGTTATTTCTAGATTTTCTGTCTAATCCAGTAGATTAGATCATTCACTCATCATTATTGTTTATAAATTTTCAATGCATATTCACCTTTTAATTCCTAACTTATTCTGGCCTGACATAAACATAAAAGAAACCATCAAGAATTGGTCATTACCCGCTTTAGAAACCATATTGACAAAGAGTCAATTAAATCAACAACCATCAGAAGGAATCGAAGCATGGCTATGCGAAACGTTTGGCGTTTCAAAACAACAGGACTGGCCAATAGCACCCATTACCTTACACCTTGATGATACAGATCACAGCCTAAAATCGAACTCTAGATATTGGCTACGCGCTGACCCTGTTCATCTTAGAGTTACAAATAACCACCTACTTTTGGCAGATAGTCAAATTTTCAAAATATCTTTAAAGGAAGCAAATCAAATCACCGATACATTCAATCGATATTTCGCTAAAGATGAAATCTCTTTTGCCGCTTTTTATCCAGATCGTTGGTACATGGGCTTACCTAAAATTCCCAATCTTCAAACAAGTCCGCTCAGTTATGTAAGCGGAAAAAATATCAACGCGCAACTTCCAGTAACAACAGACAAAGGACTAGCGCACAGAATTTTAAATGAAATTCAAATGCTCCTTCACGAGCATCCCATTAATCTAGCAAGAGAAATTCAAGGCGAATTAACTATTAATAGTGTTTGGTTGTGGGGAGGAGGAATAATGCCTGAGCAATTTTACTGTAACTTCGATCAAATTTGGAGTAATTACCCCTTAGCACAAGCATTAGCAGGTTTTTGCAATGCGCAGCATTGTTCGCTGCCGCTAGACACAAATAAATGGTTACAGTCTATTAATAAAGGTAGCCATCTAGTGGTAGTTGATCTTTTACAGAAAAAGGCACAATACAAAATCATTAACGAATGGTGCCACTGTATAAATCAATTAGAGCAAGAATGGTTCTCCCCTTTATTGAACGCAATAAAAAAAGATCAGATTAAGCAACTTACGATTTCTACGTTTAATCAAGATTTGGTACAGCAATTTCAGCTAACACCCAGGAGTCTTTGGAAATTTTGGACTTTTAATAAAACATTCTCAACATTTCATTAACTTAGATCCTAGTTATTAATTTACAAAATACTTATTAAATAACCGATCGATGAACGAACAATTATCTCCAAGAATTAATCACATAAAATCTTATACTGTAGCATCTATCGCTATCATTGTTTTAGCAATACTTATTGCATCGAATTTCCTAGCATTGGGACTTGAACCAAGTCTAATCAATATCTTATGGGGAACTCTAGCCGTTGTTGTGATAATAATGGTCATACAAACGCTCAGTACTGAACGAAATTACGCAGAATATTTAACGCAGCTTAATAATAACAAAGAAAGGCTCGCAAATGAGATTAAGCATCGCTTGTGGGCTGAAAAAACCACATCTGAAAACAAAACTCGGCTTCAAATTATCGATGAAAACTTCCCGGTCATGCTGGCCTACTTCAATAATAAACAACAATGCTGTTATCACAATAGGGCTTATCGATTATGGTTTAGTCTAAAATCTGAGCAAATAGACAATCACCTCCCACAGCAATTTCTAAATACACAGTTCTATCAAGGAATAAAAGAAAATATTAATAGTTTATTAAGTGGTGAAATTATTCATGGTCAGCGTATACAGAAACTCAACAATGGCTCTACGTGCCTTATTACAGAACAATTTATTCCCCATTTTGACACCAAAGGAAAAGTCATTGGTTTTTATACACTGTATACTCCTAGAATACTAAAAGAACACGAGCTAATCGCAGAAAATTCTGGAAATAATCTAATTGAAATTAGATCAGAAAAAAGCGGTGCTGCAGAAAAAATAGGCCAAAACAAAGACTCTCGTCTCTCCACAGAAACAAATTTCGCCTCTAGAGTACTAAAGGCTATTAATCAAGGAGAATTCCATTTATATTTTCAGAGTATTATTTCTACGACTCAAGATTCTACCCGAATTACCTTTTGTGAAATCTTAATCCGAATGGCGGAGGAAGAAACAAATTTAATTCCACCCGGTGCATTTTTACCTTTAGTAGAAAAGTATAGTTTAATGCCACAACTTGATCGCTGGGTTGTAGGTCACCTAGCAAAATGGCTCTCTTCAAATCGTACAGGGTCTGACACGATAGTCTGCATCAACATAGCCAGAGATACGCTTTGCGATTCTCAGTTCATTGATTTTATTAAAAACCAATTAACAGCGTACAATATTCCTGCGAAAACACTATGTTTTGAAATCGAAGAGATCGATGCGAAATCCAATCCCTCAGAAGTGACTACCTTTATACAAAATATTCGACAAATCGGTTGCCACATATCACTCTGCAGCTTCGGACATGACCGAACTTCCTTTAATTTACTTAGAAATATTAAAGTCGATTTCATAAAAATTGACGGAAATCTAATCTGCGATATGCTTTACAACGAAGCTGATCAAACTAAAGTAAGCGAGATTAATCGGCTTGCTCACATTATGAAAATCAAGACCATCGCTGAGCTAGTCGAGTCTCAAGAAATAGCTTACAAACTCCGCGAAATTGGGGTTGATTTTGTGCAAGGTTTTGGGATTGCACAACCACAACCACTCAATACACTCAAATAAATATCAAATTAGTGTTAATTATTTTCTAATTGAGCATTAGCCCATTGTTCTGGCGTAAACGTTTTCATCGATAGCGCATGAATATCACCTTTCATCCGTTCGCGCAAAGCACGATATACTAATTGATGCTGCTGAATCATTGTTTTACCAACAAACTGTGTGCTAACGATCACAGCACTGAAATGTCGACCATCATCTCCTTCTACCTGGATCCATTCGCAGGGCAGGAACGCTTCAATAGATTCTTTAATCTGATCGGAAGAAATCATAATTACCTCAATAGTATGTAGAATTAACAATAACGCCCAGATGATATTTGGCCATAGTCATCAGCATAGTCTAGTATCTAATTTTATAACCCGTCTTAAGCATATTAAGCGTTAACAATGAAATAATGAAAAGACAAGCAATCACAGCGGTTAGACTCATATAAGGTGATACATCAGAAACCCCCAGAAATCCATAGCGAAAACCATCAACAATATAAAAAAAAGGATTCACATAAGAAAACTTCTGCCAAACCGGTGAAAGAGATAAAACTGAATAAAATACCCCGGATAAAAATGTAAAGGGCAAAATAATAAAATTTTGGAAAGCAGCAAGTTGATCAAATTTATCTGAACAAATCCCAGCAATTATCCCTAGAACTCCTAGCAGCATACTTCCCAATAAAACGAATAAAACTATCCAAAATGGAAATTGTGTCGGTACTTCATAAAATTGCAATACCATAATAAAAACCCCCAAACCCACTAGCACCCCCCTAATCACAGAGGCTAATAAATAGGCCCCAAAAAACTCAAAGTAAGATAGCGGGGATAGCAGCACAAAAATGATATTGCCAGAAATTTTTGACTGAATTAGGCT
>CAZIDT010000204.1:0-3688 GCA_964537855.1 uncultured Nitrosomonas sp. | reverse complement strand
AAACAATATTTTTATTTTAATAGTTTAAAGGAGAAATAAAATGGCAGTAATTGTTGGATATGACTACGGTGAGCATTTATGGGGAACTATTGAAGATGATTCTATATATGGCCTTGGTGGTAATGATTTACTTGAGGGTGATTATGGTAATGATCTGGTATCAGGCGGTTCAGGAAATGACCAGGTGCGTGGCGATGAAGGTAATGACACACTGTATGGTGGAGTAGGTACCGATTCAATCCTTGGCGGTGATGGACATGATCAACTATATGGCCATAGTGAAGCTGATCGACTTGAAGGAGGTAATGGTAACGATATATTAGACGGAGGTACCGGAGCAGATTGGATGTTCGGTGGTTACGGTGATGATTATTATTATGTGGATAACGCGGGTGACTATATCTGGGAAACTGATGGTTGGGACACAGTCGCTAGCGAAGCCTACTCCTATACTTTACCGAATGGAGTCGAAAGATTAAATTTAGGTGAAAATGGCGTTATCGGTTATGGGAATTCCTTGAATAACCTTATTTTTGACTATGGCAATATCGGAGTTAGCTATCTGTACGGCGGTTACGGTAATGATACGCTTTGGGGCTATACTGGTGATGATTTTCTGGCTGGGGAATGGGGTAGAGATACTATTTACGGGGGTGATAATACTGACACCATTGCCGGGGGCGACGATGCGGATATACTATGGGGCGGGGCTGGGGCAGATTATTTTACCTACTATAGTCAGTATGAAAGTAGGAATAGGTACGATGAGTTTGATATCATTCAGGATTTCAATCGCTGGGAAGGTGATAAGATTGATTTATCCTGGTTGGACGCAAATTCTCTCAAAGCCGGTGATCAAGCATTTACAGTCGATCATTTTTTTTACTATAGTTGGGGCAATAACGGTTATCTCGATATCTATACCATAGGTGGCCCAACCATGACGATCGAGCTGACAGGGGCACCTCAATTAAATGTTGCAACCGATATCATAATGTAATCCTTTGGAAAGGTTCCCGCTAATGCTTTAATGAGCCGGGAACTTTTTACATTTTGAAGATAGAGGTTTTGCAAAAAATCTCGAATGAATCAGTCAGTGGTTTCCCCGATTATTCTGTTAGGAAATGAAATTTCTAGTACAACACAGCCAACATCTGTTTTAAAAGGCCCATGAAGCTCCCCAGGAGGACGACTTGCATAATCCCCGGCTTCAAGCCAACATTCAAAAGCCTGATCGTACAATCTGCCACTGACAATAAACACTTCTTCAGGGTAAGGATGTCGTTTCCCACCAAAAGGTGAAGTATCAGCACCTGCCAAGAACCGAGTAAGTCGGGTATATTCGCCTGTAATTGCATCATGGCTGAGCGTAATTTCCTCAACTAATCCTTCTAACCCTTTAACAGCAGCCCAGCGGAATTGATGTTCGGGAGAAAGAGGGTTCCAGTAGGAAGTTATCGATTTCATTGTTTAGCTCTCCAAATACTATTGCTGCAAGTTACACATGGCATTGGCCAGCAACTAATTTACAGGAGAACACCACGATAGCAAACCTACACTAGCAATGCTCTTCTTCGAGAAAAGAATTAGGATCAATGGTTGATTGCTCGATTTCAACTAGCTTAAAGCGAGAGCGTTCTCCCCTTTTAATTCTGACGTTACCTAACGCCACTTGAAACCGATCTGCCAAAAACTTGATAAGTGCTTTATTTGCTTTGCCTTCTATAGGGGGTGCTGCAAGACTGATTCTAAGCGCATCACCATGCAATCCAGTAAATTGAGTCATTTTCGCGCCCGGTTGGATGTAAAGGGATAAAATCAATTTGCTTTTATCTTCTAAGCGATACCAACCCATTAAAACATGACCGCTATCTCTTGTTGCAAACCGGTCAAGACCATTAGCAGTAATTGTACTGCAATCAATACAAACAGCGGGGATAAGTCCACATTAGCAATTGGCGGAATAACTCGCTGAAAAATCCCTAAGATTGGTCGAGTAAAGCTTGTCAGCAAGGGTGCGATTGGGCTATACGGATTGATCCAAGATAAGATTGCTTGCACGATAACCATGGCCATCACGATGTAAAGTGTCAAGCGTACGAGTTCTAGCAAAGATAACAAACCAAATCCTATCACCGCATTGCCTGATGCGGTTTCTAGCTCATACCCTTGAATTATGCTGATACTAATCATGATCAAAAACTGTCCTAGCCATGCTAAAACAAATGTGGATAGATCGAGTCCCTTCCAGCTTGGAATGATACGACGGGTCGGCAGCACAATAAAATTGGTCACCGCTATCAAGAATTTTGATAAGGGGTTATCGTAGTGAACTCGAAGTAACTGCAAATAGAATCTCAGTAAACATGCCAGAGAAAATAGGCCGAGTACTGTCTCTAACAGAAACATCAATATTTGACTAGACATTGCTCATTCTCCCAAGATATCCACACTCAAAATGTTAACTATCAGCCTGACCTAACTCATCACCAAGCTGCTGTGCACGCTGATAGGCTGCAAACGCTGCTCGGATAATTTCATTCTTGATATCATCTCGACTCATACTCAGCAGCGCTTGCTCGGTTGTTCCCCCTTTAGATGTAACACGGGATCTTAACGTCGCTACATCCTCACAACTTTGGTATGCAAGCTGACTCGCACCGATAAATGTATGAATCGTCAATTCTTTGGCTTGGCTAGGGGTTAAACCTAGCTCTACTCCTGCCTGCTGCAGCGCTTCCATAAAATAAAATAGATAAGCTGGGCCACTACCAGAAACAGCGGTCACTGCATCTAATAGCTTTTCTTCTTCTACCCATAAAACGGAGCCAACCGCTCCCAAAATCGTGGTCGCAACTTCCCGGAATGCAACTGAAACCCCTGGTATTGCATACAAACCGGTCATACCCGCTCTGACCAAGGCAGGCGTATTAGGCATGGCTCTCACAATATGCTGATACCCCCCCATCCACCGCGATAAATCTTGAGTTCTGATTCCTGCCGCAATCGAAATTACCAACTGGTTTGTCAACAGCGATGTTAAATCTGTAGTAACTGCGTACAATTGCTGGGGTTTAATCGCTAATACGACCACATTGCAATCTGAAACCCCAACTATCAAATCTGCTGTGGTATTAACACCATATTGTTGATTAATTTTTTCCGATGTCTCAGCATTAATTTCAACAACGTTAATTTTCGAGGCCGGAAAGTTTTGTTGTAGCAATCCACCAATCAATGCACTTGCCATGTTGCCACCGCCAATAAAGGTAATCCTCATATCCCACCTATGATGTTTATATCGTTTTATTTTGGCTTGAGTAGTCTAATTTCATTATCAACTAAAGATTAAGTCGATTAACGAGAAAAATAACCCTAATTCATCCACCGTTTAAATAAATTGACTAGTAAGCTGATCGCAATGCTGACAATCAGCATGGAAGCAATCGGGATAAAAACTTTTCCTCTTTCGGATTCAATTCTGATATCGCCTGGTAATTTTCCAAACCAACTCACTAGCCAAGGTACAAATTGAACAATTAAACCCAAAAATAATAAGGATGCTCCGATAATTATTAACCATCGACCCATCACAATCACCTCATACTATTCAATCATTTATTATCTTCGTTATGTAATTCGTGATTTTATTTAAACAGCTCATTTATTTACTTCTGGCAATGACGAC
>CAZIDT010000203.1:0-3692 GCA_964537855.1 uncultured Nitrosomonas sp. | reverse complement strand
GATTTCTTTGATATCGAAAAAAACTGCATAGCCAGTAATAGTCAGTTTTTGATAGATTCTATTGGCATGTTCACTATCTTCACGCGCGTATGAAACAAAAATCTTCATTTTATAAAGTTATACATAACTAAAAATTAATCAAAACACTGTGATGGAGTAAATGAACATATATTCGACTTACATCATTCTCAAAAGGCTAACACAATAGTATCCCTCAGTGTATTTTCGCTGTGATTTTTCTCACATTGCTACGGGGATGTTCACAAGGTCGCTGTTAATGTCAAAAAATGATTCGCAGCTTCCCCTTTATTAAAATCTAATGGGTGAACCTTTGGTTTCACGGTTTATCGTTGATGTTAATCTGGGTAAGTTGGCTAAATTATTGCGGTTACTCGGTTTTGACAGCTTGTACTGCAACCATTTTCCAGATCCGGTGATCGTCGCAACGGCAGTGGCTGACAAGCGGATCATCGTGACGCGCGATCGCCGCCTGTTATTTGCCAAACAAATCGAGCACGGTTATTGGGTGCGCTCCACTGAAGCAAAGCAGCAAACCCTCGAAGTATTACATCAATTTGAACTAAAACCAGCTATACAACCCTTCACGCGATGCTTACTCTGCAACGGATCACCGCTGGTGCGTGTGCCAAAAGCAGATATCCTTGAGCAGCTCGAGCCAAAAACAAAACAGTACTATGACACGTTCTATCAGTGCACGAATTGTCAGAAAATTTACTGGGAAGGCTCGCATTTGACAAACATGCGCCAACACTTTGCTGAGCTATTAGCGCTTGAATAACCTTCCCAGTTGATCTAAGCCATCATGATTTGGCTAAATCAGTCAAAAATTGATCCAGAATCGGTTTCTCAGCGTGCGGCATTACCACTACATGGGCACAAGGCATGCGCTGCCCATCTTGCACCACATGCATCACAGCCAGCGAATATTTGTCAACCACCGTATCGCTGGGTTTTCTAAAATAAACGATATTCGACTTTTCGCTTAATCGTATGGGTTGCAAGTTTGCGTAGTGTGTTTTCATCTCTTGATACAAATAGCGTGCATTCTCCAACACCGCGCGCGCGTCTTGTGCTTGCTGAGCAAAAGCCGATTCCGAGCTATAGAAATAAAACTCAGCGGGTTTCACTGCATCACGCGAGCAGGTAATGGTGCCCGGGACTTGTAAAATATATTCAGGGTCGTGAATTTCACTAAACGGCACCAGAAATGCCTCGAAATTGCTCCGTGTCGTGATAAAAAGCCCTGCTGGAGATGGAAAACCGAAAAACTTATGGCAAGAAACTGCGATTGAATCATAGCGACGACTTACTCGCGTGTTTTGCCCGTTATTCCCCGATTGCTGTAATAATTCACTCGCAAATTGGGTATGCGGTAAATAGCCACCAAATAATGCGGCATCGAGATGCAGGTAAGCCTCCCGATTTCTGAGCTTAAGCTGTATCGCATCAATTGGATCGATGGCTCCTTTGAACGTCGTACCAATCGTGGCGACGACGAGTGCTGGATGATTGGCATTCTCAGCCAGCTTTTGTTCCAAATCCGTCACATCCATGTTGCCATCTTGATCGGTTTTAACGATCACCGATTCGATATTGAGCAGATTTCTTAGAATTTGGATTGAGTAATGGGCCTCTTGGGTAAAATAAATTTTAGGCAGAACACCGGTGCGTTTTTTTAAAATCATGCGCCCCATATAAAGGCCGTGCATATTGCTATCGGTGCCGCTATGGGTCAAAAAACCCCAAACATTATCCTTGGCAAAACCATAAATGGTAGCAAATCGCTCAATCAGCGCTTTCTCAAAGGGATGACTATTAAACGGGATATGGCTTTGATCATAGGGATTCCCAACATTATTAAACGCGTATCGGTTCAACCCTGAATCCATGAGTTGCTTGCGCCACTCAAAAAAGGCTTCGGGCGGTGTCTTCATATTGATCGGATACCCGAGCAACCATTGTTTTTGCAGACCAAAGCGCTTTAGGTTTTTTAGTTGATCATGGGCAATCGAATTCGAGATCGGTTGACTCATCAGCAAAGAAGGAGAGCAAGTTGCAGCAAGTGCAGTCAACCCAGTGGTACTTAGAAATTTTCTACGGTTCATTTTCATGATATTCCCCTATCGTCGGTAAACGATATAGCGGTCTATATCGAAATCATTAATGCACATTAGACTTTGCGATCGTAGATTAGTTGTGCGATTTGTCGTGTTGGACATGGTACTATTTCAAGAAAAATCTATCGAGTCTGATAATCCTCTAGCCAGCCTCCTCGCAGTCAGTTGTTAAACTGACTGCTCCAATAACGATGAGGAGACTGACATGCAACATTACTGCGGAATAGATTTACATTCAAATAATCATGTCGTGGTGATCCTTTTGATGCTTTTGATGTGGGCATTGTCAGAAAATCAATGCAAACATACCTACGATTTTGCTAGCTTTCTCTATATTCATTGTTTGATTTACTTACCGTAGAAAAGGGTCAAGTCTCGACATGGCTCACCGATAAACCTCCCGCCGATGACCAATGCGAATAACCAATATAACCAATTGTTCATCATGCACTTCGTACACAACCCGATACGAACCGATGCGGATACGGCGAAGCCCGGCGTATTCTCCCTTTAGCACTCCACCGGCTGCCGGGTTTTTTTTGAGTTGATCAATTGCTTCAATGATACGGAGTCGATCTCCGTGTGCGATGCTTTTTAGCGCCTTCAGCGCACTTTGCTTAATGCTGACGGAGTAGTTCATGCTTGGCGGTTTCCCAATCCAGCACCGGATCCGCCGGGTCGCGCAAGACTTCTACCGCTCGGGAAATATCTTCAAAATCGTCGAGGTAATATTCGACAGCTTGTCTGATAACATCGGCGCGCGTTCGATGCAATTTGGTAGCGGCTTCATCCAACGCAGCAACCAGTTCATCCGGTAGTCTTGCAGATATTTGGCTCATTTCAGGTTCCCTTTTAGTTTTTAATGTCAATGAAACTCATTGAGAGTCATCATAAAGTGAATTTGGGTTACGTGCAATTCAAAAATCGAAAGGATCACCCATTAGATTTATTATTGAGCATTTTTTCAGGAACGGTCATTTACTAACTCGCCGCTCATGATAGAAAACTTATTAAGCTAAAAATGAATAGCGGCATCGACAGAGAATAAAAACTGGTCTTTTTTGCCGTCGAACGGGCGGAATGCCACAAATCTACAAATCTAAAGGGTCGGACTCGATAGATTGTAATTGTTTGCGAGAATCACATTATACTTTCTCGAAATTGAACAACCATAAAAGCCAAAACATCGCACTAATACCAGAAAATTCTATCGAGTCTGACCCTTTTGATTGAAATAATTCGACAAAAAATCAAGACGAAATAAAGTGAGCCTGTTTTGATAGCTTCTTTATCGTTTATCTATCGATTTGGACTTCCTGCGCTTGAGAAAATTGGGGGGATTTATAGAAGTGCCCATAACTATAAATTATGAGATTACAAAATAAAATGCTCTAAATTTAAAGAAGCTGCATCAACACCTAGCAACAAAATTTGCATTTCCGCATCGGCTGTACCGCTGGTATTCAATGAAAGTACGGTATCAGCACCAACCTGGGCTGCTGAGATTTGTCCCTCGGCGGTAAAAGGAGCAGAGCCTATAAAGGTAAAACTATT
>CAZIDT010000202.1:0-3696 GCA_964537855.1 uncultured Nitrosomonas sp. | reverse complement strand
TTAAGAAAATGCGCGAGAAAAGTCTATTATCTGAAGCAAAACAAATTCAGCTAGCAATTGAGCTTATTCAGCTAGGCGCTAGACTCCAAGTTTTAGAAGCACATACAAAACTTAGCAGGGAACGGCTCGTAAGGCTATACAAAGAAATCAAAGGAATTTCTCCTCCCAAAGGTATGCTCCCTTATTCAGAGGATTGGTTCATGAGCTGGCAACCTAATATTCATTCGTCCCTTTTTATTAACATCTATAATTACATAACAAAATACGCAAATATTAGTAGCATAGATGCCATCATCAGAAGCTACAAACTTTACCTTGAACATATCAATATTTATGATATTCAGCGAGTCTTAAGCTTAACTCGTGCGTGGACACTTGTCAGATTTCTTGAAAGTAAAGTACTTTCAATTACATCATGTACCAGTTGTAAAGGTCAATTTGTAGTTCATAGTTTAGAAATTAATTCAAACCATATTTGTGGGCTATGTAATATCCCCTCCCGTGCTGGCAAAACAAAGAAAGATAAACTTAAGAATGATTTACTGGCATCTAAGCAACAACACGCGGCTTAGACAATATATTGTAGCGATAACCTGTTTAGCAGCTAACCGATTTGGTGATGCGTTTGTCAAATATGAGATAAAATTTACCACTCAACGTGGTATCTTTATCTTTTGAACTCTCCTTTCTATCATTAATGCTTGTATTGAGGCTCACTCAGAACTCATTTTTCTTGGTGAGCGCGCTGCTGGAATAGGCCGCTCTATCATTCACCACTTTGGCGCAGAGAACGGTAGAACTCAATCACTAAGAAAGCCAACCGCTATAATCGGCGTTTAGTGGCATACAATTTGTAGCCGCCCACTTAGGATAGGTATCGAGACGAAAAATCTGCTAGTCAATCTGGCTTGCTTCCTTAATAGTAACAACGTAGCAGGTATCCTGACTGCTGAAATTTCCTTGATATTTGGGAAGCAGCAAGTTAGCTAACTTGCTGCATAGTTTATTGCGGCTAATTACCCGAATCCGCCTAGGCTTTAAATCTTCTAAAACCGAATAATCCGGATAAAAGTAGCAATATTGTTGCAGGCTCAGCAATTTCTGCTGCGACAACAACATCAGGAATAAAGCTCGTCAATCCAAAAGCCTGCCCTAACCCTTGTTTGGCAAAGCTAACAAAATCAATTACCCCCCCTGTCGCAGTATTAACAGAGAAAACAGTTGTATTAGCAACCGCATACAAATTGTTATCGCTTCCAGTCGCCAAACCAAAAACACCGCCTAGACCAAAACTACCAATCGCAACCGTATTCGATAGATTATCTAAGTCAATATCGATAAGCTTATTATTCAAAGATGCCATATAAAGATGACCGTTATGAAAAGCTAGATCGCCACCTGCAAAAAAACCCATATTTCCAAGATTAGTAGTTGCTCCATTACCTATATCAAGGGTATAGAGCGATTTACTCAAATAACCAGCCGCATAAAGAGTGCCATCCTCTCCAAATACGAGCGTATTTCCACCAGGCACTGCATGATTACCAACCAGAGTAGCTTGCGCCGTGTCTATATCAATAGAATACAAGCGACCAAAGGAAATACCATACAAATCACCCGTTGGGCTAAACGCAATATCGGTCATAGTGACGCCCATATTCCCGATAATGTCGACGTCACCAGTTGTTGCATCAAGTGTCGCTAATTTACCAGCATTGTCGTGCACGTATAATACTGGGCCACTAAGTACAGCATTGCTTATCAAAGCAAGTATCATTAAAAATAAGAAACGGATGATCGTTAGGGAGTTTCTTATGCAGTAGTTCATATTCAATCCTTAATAAAGCTTCAAGTTAAAATGTTGCTTCAAACCATGTATTGCTATCTAATTTTTACTATTTGTAGAGATTAGAGAATAAAAATGTATTAACTTAGAAGCAGATCTCGTGCCAGATTTAAAGAAACAATATAACCTGCTGTATTAAAATGCTTTTTAGATCTGGCGGGCGCATTAAAACAAGATTACCTTAATAATTTGTTAAGCTTATCGACGAAAAAGAATATTATTAATGCAAAGAATTTACATAACCCATTGAATAATAATATGAAACATGATTTATTAAAGATGTAAATATTTTGTCAATAAAATGTAAAGTACAAACAGCACTTACCTTGCATCGATCCTTAAATTTGCAATTGCATTGTACTTTCAAGGAAATTTCAATCTTAGGTCTCAAGCAGATATGAACAAAAAGGAACTCACATATGGATAACAATGAAGTCAATAGAAAAATCCAATTTAACTTTTGGTATATCGTCATTGTCATCCTCGGTATGTTATTTCTACAAAATCTTTATACTCAATACACACGCATTGAGCCTATTGCATATAGTCAATTTCAAGATTTACTAGAGCAAGGAAAAATAGCTGAAGTGGCGATTACCGAAAATCAGATTTATGGCAGCTTGAATGAATCAGGGCCTAACGGTCTAAAAGAGTTTGTAACAACACGAGTTGAACCCGAATTAGCTGAAATTCTTGAGAAGCATAATGTGGTTTACACAGGAGTTATTAAAAGTACTTGGTTACGAGATTTACTCTCGTGGATCGTACCCATGTTGTTGTTTGTCGGTATCTGGCTTTTTATCATGCGCCGCATTAGCGGTGGAATGAGTGGTGGTTTAATGTCGATAGGAAAAAGCCGAGCAAAGGTTTATGTTGAGACCGAAACCAAAGTAACCTTTGCAGATGTTGCTGGCGTCGATGAAGCAAAAGATGAATTGATAGAGATTGTCAATTTTCTTAAAAATCCATCTGATTACAGTCGATTAGGTGGTCGCGCACCTAAAGGTATTTTATTAGTGGGACCACCAGGAACTGGAAAAACATTACTCGCACGCGCCGTTGCAGGAGAAGCAGGTGTTCCATTCTTTTCGATCTCGGGTTCGGAATTCGTCGAGATGTTTGTTGGTGTGGGTGCAGCAAGAGTGCGCGATCTATTCGAACAAGCACGACAAATGGCCCCGGCAATTATTTTTATCGATGAATTAGATTCATTAGGAAGAGCGCGTGGCGCCTACGGACTAGGTGGGCACGATGAGAAAGAACAAACACTCAACCAATTATTGGCTGAGTTGGATGGCTTTGATCCATCAAGTGGCATTGTATTATTGGCAGCGACCAATCGACCCGAAATTCTTGATGCAGCATTACTTAGGGCAGGTCGATTTGATCGACAAGTATTAATTGATCGACCAGACAAAACGGGAAGAGAACAGATCCTCGCGGTACACCTTAAGAAAATAAGGCTGGGTGTAGATGTTATGCCTGATCAAATTGCAGCATTGACACCGGGTTTTACTGGTGCTGATTTGGCTAATCTGATCAATGAAGCTGCATTATTAGCAACTCGGCGTAAAGCTGCTTCTGTCAGCATGGAAGATTTCAACAATGCGATCGAACGCATCGTCGCTGGTCTTGAAAAACGTAATCGCTTGCTCAATTTAAATGAACGACGAATCGTCGCATTTCATGAACTGGGGCATGCCATGGTAGCACTTGCACTGCCAGGAACAGATGAAATTCATAAAGTATCCATTATCCCTCGTGGCGTTGGTGCACTCGGATACACTATTCAACGTCCGACTGAGGACCGCTTTCTCATGACAAATCCCGAATTAGAAAACAAAATGGCT
>CAZIDT010000201.1:0-3721 GCA_964537855.1 uncultured Nitrosomonas sp. | reverse complement strand
CTCGGGCTTGCGCGCCGCCGCGGCCACCGGCGCCTGGGCCTGCGCCGCGCGCGGCGGCGCCACGGCGCCGGCCGCCACCGGCCCGCCCGGAATCACCTTGGCCAGGCCCGACACCACGCACAGCACCACGAAGCGCAGCACGTCCTGCTCGTGCTTCGGAAACGCGCGCAGCAGCTCCGAGATCGACTGCGGCATGCGGGCACAGATGGCGGCCAGCTGCACGTCCAGCGGGCCGACGCCGGCCAGCATCGGAAAGTTGGGAAAGCGCCGCAGCTGGAACGTCAGGTCGCCCTGGCGCTGCAGCTTCATGTCGCGCATCACGTCGCTCACCAGCTCCCAGGTAATCACGTCCAGCGGCTTCTGCGCGCGGTGGAACTTGCCGTCGAAGCGCTGGCGCACCGTCTCCTCGACGTGGTCGGGGTCGAGCGGTTCGGCGCGGACGCTCTCCACCAGCCTGGGCGTGCGCAGCAGCTTCGGCAGGGCCGACACCCGCAGCCCGGAGGCCAGCCAGCCGGCGCGCGTGTGGGTGACGAAGGCCGCATCGGTGCCGATGCGCAGCAGCATCGGGCCGTCGTGACCAATGATTTTTTCGGTCAAGCCGATCAGCGGCTGGTCGCGCAGCAGCGGAAACACCTGCAGCAGCGCCGCCAGCGCACCCTTGCCCAGGCCGACCGCGTCGGTGGCCATGCGCGTGGCCGGCGGCGCCAGGGAGACGGAAGATGCTTGCGCCTTCGGCAGCGGCATCGGCGCCGAGGCACGTGCACGCATGGGTGCCGGCTCGGGAGCCGGCGTGGGTGGCGGCGCGACGGGCGCTGCCGGGCGGCGTGCCGGCGGGTTGGCCAGCACCGCCTCGGTCACGGCAGCGCGGGCCGCCGGCCGCGCGCTGACCACCGGCGCCGCCTTGCGCTTGAGCTGGTCGGCCAGTTCCATGGCGCGGCGCCAGGCCGGCACGGCCGCGGGCTCGGCTTCGGCCACCGCCGCGGGCAGCGCGGGCTCGACGTCGAGCGACACCACCGGCCGCGCCCTGCCCGGCATGGCGGCGGGCGCAGCGGCCACGGCGGCGGCCGCCGGCGGCACCATGCGTTCGGCAGCTTCCTTGACTTTCTTGATCGCGTCACGCAGGCCGGCACTGGTGTAGGGCATGCCGACCCAGCCGATGTGCTGGCCCTTGGCCAGCGGCAGCTTGGCCTCCAGCCAGCCCCCGCCGTCGCCCCCGGTCAGCAGCACGGCCGGCCGGCCGGCCATCACTTCCATCAGGCGCGTGGCGTTGGCCGGCGAATACTTGCGCATGCCCAGGCCGAACAGATCCAGCACGCAGGCTTCGCAGCTGCGGGCGGCGGCGTGCTGCTCGGGGATGGCCAGCGGCAGCTCGCGCTTGAGCGTGATGCAACGGTGGTCGCGCCAGTTCATGCCGATCATGATCTCGACGGCAGCGGCCTCATGATCGGTCAGGCCCATCAGGAGGATGTTCTTCATGCTTGGATCACTCCGTTCTGCAAAGCCAGCGACACGGCTTCCCATTGTGGCGACAGTGCCCGGCCTTCGCGTGTGAGCGCGCGGCGCACCAGCATGAAGCCCAGCGAATCGCCGGCGCCCTCGCAGTGCGCGAGAAAGTCCTGCTCGGCCTGCGCGTCGCCCGCCAGCAGCGCCGGCAGCGCCTCGGCGGCGATGCGGCGCGAATCGTCGACGCTGCACAGCAGCGCCCGCCGCGGCACGTCCAGCGAGGGCGCGACCAGCACGCTCCAGCGCGTGGCCCAGACACTGGCGGCGGGCAGCTTGCGGCCGCTGGCAGCCTGCGCCTGCAGGCCCTGCAGCACGAACGGCGCCAGCCGCGGCTGAATGTCGGCACGCGCCAGCAGGGCCTGAAAGCGCGCCGCATCGGGCGCGCAGCCATGCAGCCAGTCGGCCAGGGCGCCCTGCAGCGGCTCGGCGCCCTCCAGGCCCAGTGCGGCGTTCACCCGCTGCTCGTGCAGCGCCAGGTCGGCGGGCGCATTCAGCACCCGGCGACCTGCCTGGCGGAACTGCTGCCTGGCGGACAGGCCGTGCTGGGCGTTGCGCATCAATCGAGCAGCGTGTCCATCAGGTCGATCATGAACTCGGCGTCTTCCTGCGTCATCGGCTCGAAGCCGCCGGCGATGCCCAGCGCGTCCAGCACCGGCTGGCCGTCGGGCGTGCCCGTCAGGCCGACCAGCGCCTCTTTCACGCGCTCGGCGTCGGCGCCGACCTTGGCGCTGGTGAGCAGCACATGCGTGATGTCGGCCAGCTTGCTTTCCATCAGCGCCTTCAGTTGCGACTTGGTCAGCTTCGACAGCGAGTGGTAGGCCTCGGCCAGGAAGAAGCTGGCGTCGACCTCGCCCTTGATGGCCATGCGCGCGGCGGCCTGGTAGGTGTCCACCATCTGCCACTGGATGTCGGCCTCGGTCAGGTCGGCCGGCTCCAGCAGGCGCAGGCCGATCAGCTTGACGTCCTTGTTGTCGGTCAGCGCGATCTTGCAGCCGGGCTGCAGGTCTTCCACCGTGTTGGCGGCCGAGCCGGCGGCCGTGGCAATCACCATCTCGTCCGACTTGCCCACCGGCCGTGCGATGGCCTGGTAGCCGGCGTCGCGGATCATCGACGCCGCGTCGAACGGGTTGGCATACACCGCATCCACCTTGCCCTCGGCGATCAGCTGCGCCTGTTCGGCGGCCGATGCGGGCGTCAGCAGGTGCAGTTGCAGGCCGGAGCGCTTCTGCAGCAGCGTGTTCAGCATGTGCCAGCCGGCAAAGCGCTCGGGCGCGAAGTCGGGGGCAATCAGCAAATTCAAGGTCATCAGGTGCTCCCTTCGGCAGCTTTCCACTCTTTGTAGACGGCCGACAGTTCTTCGATCTTCTTGCGTGACGGCTTGCGGCGCACCGAGGTGTAGCCCACGGTCTGGCCGTTGCGGATGTTGGGCACGGCGGTGGCGTACACCCAGTAGTGCGAGCCGTCCTTGCGCAGGTTCTTCACGTAGCCGTGCCACTTCTTGCCGGCCTTCATGGTGTCCCACAGGTCCTTGAAGGTGGCGCGCGGCATGTCGGGGTGGCGCAGGACGGCGTGCGGCTGGCCGATCAGTTCCTCACGGGTGTAGCCCGAGAGTTCGATGAAGGCGTCGTTGGCGTGCGTGAGGACGCCGTTGAGGTCGGTGCGCGAGATGATCAGGCGACCTTCGGGGTAGGGAATCTCGCGCTCGCTCACCTGCACCGTGCGGCTGGTGCCGTCGTGGTAGGTGTGCTGGCGCGCCTGGTCCGCATCCGCGGCGGGCTGCATCGGGGGGAAAGCCATGGCGAAACCCTCCTCAGATCAGCTTGGACAGCGCCTCGGCGGCGCGTTTGATGTCCAGGAACAGCAGGCCCAGCTTGGCGTTCTGCTTGGCCAGCACCGTCAGCACGGCTTCGGTGCCCGACGAACTCATGATCACGTAGCCGCGCTCGCCCTGCAGCAGCACGCGCTCCAGCGTGCCGCGGGCCAGTTCGCGCACTGCGCGGTCGCCCAGCGACAGCAGCGCGGCGGACATGGCGCCCACGCGGTCTTCGTCCATGCCGGCCGGCAGGGCCGAGGCGATCATCAGACCGTCGGTGGAAATCAGGGCCGATGCCTCAACGTCGGCAGACGAACCTTTGAGCTCTTCCAGCACCTGCTGGAACATGTCAGTACGCATAATTTCTTCCTTTGTCGGTGGTAGCCCGCTTCGCCAAGTGGCCGC
>CAZIDT010000200.1:0-3723 GCA_964537855.1 uncultured Nitrosomonas sp. | reverse complement strand
GCATTAATATGGCTGATATTCTCATGTTAGTCGTATTAATGGCGGTTATATTTTTCATTGTCCGCATGTTGCGCAAACCGAAAGCAGATCAGCTAAACCGACCTATGCAATATTCAGCAGCTGGTGCAGCGCAAACACATCAAGTATTTACTGGAAACTCACCAGCAAGTACTACTCATATGGCTGATGATCGTAATAATACGATCAATTCGATACCACCTGATTTTCAGGTAGAGCCTTTCTTAAAGAATGCAAAGTTATCCTTTATTAATTTACAAATAGCCAACGGAGCGGGTGATGTTGAAGCTATTCGTGAATACACAACACCGGAATTATTCGAAGAATTGCATAAGCAAATGCAAGAAAATAGTGATCAACCGCAAAAAACAGAAGTCATCTTTATCAATGCAGATTTACTGGATGTGACGACTACTAATGAAATGGCCATTGCAAGCGTCCGTTTCAATGGACAGTTGCGAGAATCACCCGATGCATTACCAGAACCTTTTGATGAAATCTGGCATGTTCAGAAGGACCTTAAAGAGAAAAATGCACCTTGGTTACTTGCAGGTATTCAACAGCCTGATTAAGGGTTCGGCCGCAACAAAATAATACCCTGCCTCACTTTTTATGAAAAATGAGGCAGGGTAGTTCATTTGTACATCTAACTTCTCATCGTGGCTTCAGCGTATTAAATTTCTTTTCTATGTAGTTGCTATTCAATGAAAATTGCGGTTGTTTCGGATATCCACGGCAATTTACCTGCACTTGAAGCAGTTGTTTCTCATTTCAAAAATATAGGCATTGATAAGGTAATTAACCTGGGGGATAGCCTATCTGGTCCGTTGCTACCGCTAGAAACTGCCCATTTTTTAATGACTCAAGATTGGATACATCTTGCAGGGAATCATGACCATCAAATCTTGGCTTATGGAACTGATCGATGTAGCGATGTAGATGAATTAGCTTATTCTCAGCTATCAACTAAAGAATTAGACTGGTTGAAAAGTTTGCCTAGTACGTTAAACCTGGAGGGGGGTATTCTACTTTGCCACGGTACACCTGAAAGTAGTAACTGTTATCTTTTAGAGACTGTTGCGCCTGGTGGCGCACGCCTAGCAACTGTAAATGAAATTAAAGAACGACTAGGAAAAAATAGGGAAGAGAATTTGATTTTATGCGGGCATACACATCAGCCACGTTCGGTGAGGATTGAGGGTGAATTACTAATTGTTAATCCAGGAAGTGTAGGACTTCCTGCTTATACTGATGAAACGCCGTTTTTTCATACGATTGAAACTGGTACCCCTGATGCTCATTATGCGTTACTAGAAAGAAAAGGGGATCAATGGATATCTTCTTTAATAGCTGTTCCTTACGATTATCAATCGATGGTACAGCTAGCTGAATCACGTAACTATAAAGATTGGGCCTATGCATTAAGAACAGGTTTCATGAATTGATATTCATTTTCAATTTCTCAGTAGCAGAATATTGCCATTATCAGAAAATATGCGTAGAATCCTAGCTAGCCCTATTGTGGTTATGGGTTTATAAAACTAAAGAATAGATTTTCATAAGGAGATAAGTGTTATGGAAAATAATAGAGCTACAGAAGCTAGTACATTTAAAGTAGTAGCTATATCAACAATTGGGTTAATCGCTATTGGAGCAGTTGTTTATTTTGTAACTGCTGTTTAATCAAGTAGAAGTTAGATTTTTATCACTCATATTCAGTATTTTGAGTATGAGTGATAAACATATCCAAATAGTTAAATTTTATTTTAACTGCTGACGAAGTTTCTCAAAGAAACATATAGCTGCAGCCGCAGCGACGTTCAAAGATTCACAATTCTTATTCATCGGGATAGCGAGTATTTCACTAACGCAGTCCATCAACTCTTTTGAAACTCCAGATCCCTCATTACCAAATACAAAAGCAATGGGTTCGGTAAGTTTTGTTTGAAACAGGCTGTGCTCCGAGTATGATGAAGTAGCGAACAACATTCCATGGAAATGCTGTGCTATCTGAACTAAATCAGCATTCTCATGGATGGCCATGAAGAAATGAGCTCCCATGGCTGCGCGCAATGTTTTAGGTGACCAGGCATCTGCACAGGTTTTTGATAAATAGATAGCGTTTACATTAGCACTTGCTGCAGAACGCAGTATCGATCCCAAATTTCCTGGATCTTGTATTGCATCAAGTAATACACAGAATTTCATAGGATGCGTGTGATTAGCTGCCGGTATGGTAATAAGTGCCATAATACCCGAGGGGTTAACAACAGGGGATATTTGTTTAAATAACGCATCACTCATAACGAGAGAGCAATTATGTTCAAGTGACTGGTTAAGTTGTTTCAGAAAAGATTCTATTTCAGGTTGTTGGCAAGCAGATTCACTGATAAGGAGTTTGAATGGCGATCCATAGACCTGATAGTAAGTTTGAACAAGATGTATCCCATCCAAAACGGTAAGTTTTTCTCGCTTTCGTTGCTGAGTAGAACGTATAAGCTTCATTAGTTGTTTGAATAAAGCGTGTTCACGGGAAGTGATGATCTGCATAAATATTGTTTGAATGATAGAAACTGTATCAGCCAACAGCTTAAAACATTATAGTAGTATTGTCTTAACTGTATGGAGAACAGATTTGAATAAAAGCTTGCTTGAATAATCAATTGGCTAGTATTATCTACTCATAAAAGATCTTAGTAGTTTTATGAAACTAATGAGAGATAATAAAAATGAACAAACAAAAATATGTGATTAGACAGCAAGACCAGCATGCTGCAGTTGGGTTTCTCGATAAACAAATTTCATCAGGTTTATACTGGTTAGGCGAAGATATATCTCAGGGTATCATAGCAGAACGTGAATATCAGAATGCTAAAATTAACCCGAATGATTTAAATGCATGGTGTGAGAAATGGCTACATGAAACACAGTGGGCGCAACTTAAGAATGCCATCAGTATCGCAAGAGATCAAATAGAGAAGCAGAAATATAGGCCTCAACTTAAAACTGTTAGCTTAACGCATAATGCATGGGAAATACTTTCAGAACTTGCAAAAAGCGAGGGGCTAACTTTATCAGAGTTGATTGTTAATCGACTCGGTAATGAATGGTTGAATTCCTACGAACAAAATAGAATACCCAATCATCGCTTTATTAAAAGTAGTTAGATGTGAAAGTGTGAACCACTACAGATAATGCTTCGATCTCAAATTTTTTAGACTAGGTTTAGGTGTATAAATAGGCTTAACTTACACCCTCTTCCTCAATTAAAGTTAGATAGAGGAGAAAGAGGGTATCTTAATCAATAATTAACACAATGACTTTTATCGTGATCCACTTTGCACGACCAAGTCGTTTTCTTCACGCCTGCAGTTGGATTAAAGAGATAATCTGCCTTTTGAGCTTTAAGCTGCTCGGGGGTAGGGGTTACTTTCTCAGGAATAAAGCGCTCTTGTGTCCAAAAACGAATTCGGCAAAAATCGGTTGCTTTTCCACATAGGCGGTTAATCGCTGCGCTATAAACTGTTTTATCCATTTCTTTGTCCAGATCGACTAACACCATATGGACAAATTTACCGGAATTTCCCATTTCAGGAGAGCGGATCAATTTCCAACCTTGACCAAAGATTGCTGACTCATCGGCTTTTTCTTGAGTATCTGCCTCTTGGGCTGCTGACTCAGTTTGTTCTGAAATTGCTAAAGTAG